>JALYXE010000098.1 GCA_030947265.1 Acidobacteriota bacterium | reverse complement strand
CAGCCACGCCAGTCTCGTGACACGTCTTCAAGAAGGCGCAAGCATCTGCTTCCCAGCTTCTCTTGTCGAAGTCCACCGCGACGAACCAACAGGTATCATCTTGTACTAAAGGATAGACTCCGATGGTTTGCTTGCCGAGCAGATGATCTCTGATCACTTCTTCGCTTAGAGGAAACAACTTGCTGTGCCGAAATGATCTCTTTTGGCCACGACCAGAGGAAGCTGCTTGGTCCCATTCGCGAATGCCTGCGGGTGAATACCCAGTCTTACCGCTTCTCCCTTCCCACCTGGTCGCGTACACATCGTCTCTTCCCCGAAAGAGACTCCTGAATAGTGCCACTTTGAGTTCCGGCGGAGAGGCAGCCGTTATACTTGCAGCAGCTTGTGCTTTCTTGTTGTCATGCGCCAAGAATTGCTTAGGCGTCGGAGCACGGGTATCTAGTGCTTGACCGACACGAAGCCTGAGCCGGGCGTTTTCTTCGCGTAGACGCTTGCATTCCGCTACCGCCTTTTCGAGTTCAGACTTCAGAATCTCATCGCTGGCCACTGATCAACTCCCCGTGAAAAAGAGCATTATCGTCGCGCCACGTGAACGATACCAACAAGAGTCTCTTCGAGATCGTATGGTAGTCCGACTCGACGCTCTAGCGATGGCCATAACTCCAAAAAGCAGAGCGCACTGTTTCGTCAGAAAGTGAGACTGTCTCCAGATCATCATGTAGGTACGGACGCTTCCCGCAATTTAGAGCATCGCACGATCTGCGTTTTCCCGGCCGACATTCCCTCCACGAACATGTTCGACCGATGTACCTGCCTTGAGGATCAGCGAGAAAGATGTCCGCGCCTCGATTCATCTGTTGGGCTCTGCCTTTGATCTTCCGGCCCAAGCGCGCCAGCGGCTCGAGGTCAACATCGTCATCAACTACGACGAGGAAGTCGATGTCTTTCGGATTCTGTTTCTTAGTTGTAATCGAGCCAAGAAGCGCAACACGGCGAATGCCGGAAAGCTTTGTTACCGCCGAAACAAACCACGGCAAGTAGGAAAGCAGTTGTTCACGCATATCAAAAGCAGAATCTTTATGCAGCCGGCGAAGGAAGCAAGGCCTGCTCAGAGCATTCCAATACTTCGCGCGCTAAGTCGCGGGTTACCGAAGGAAAGCACTCGAGGAATTCTTCCAGCGAGTAGTCGTTCTCGAGATACTCGAACAAGGTCTTGATCGGCACGCGAGTTCCCTTGAAAACGGGAGTGCCTCCAAGAATATCCGGGTCAATCGTGATTAGATCACCGTATCCATGTCTTGAGTTTAGTCCAGGTCACGCTTCGGCGTAAATCTATGCGTGGGCCGTAATACACGTGAGAATGCGTGCTAGAATCTGGCGACTTGAAATATTACAAATATTGTAATATCATCTGGTCGGAGGTTGATATGACAGGAAAGGACCTCAAATTAGGTAGGGGACAAAAAGGTTGGACCCAACAGGAGGCCGCTTCCAAGCTTAGTGTGTCTCAGCCTTACTTTTCTCTAATAGAGAAAGGGTTGCGACGCGTCCCTGAGAAACTAGCTCGCAAGGCCGCGACTACATTTAATTTGTCTGCAGCAACCCTGCCAGTAGAAACAAGCTGGGAAAGCGTTCAACCGACAGATGCAAACACTCTCGCCGTCGACCTTGCATCTCTCGGATATCCGGGGTTTGCATATCTCAAATCAAGACGCAAAAAGAATCCTGGCGAAGTTCTACTTTCAGCATTAAGTGCCAAATGTCTTGAGAGTCGTGTTGCTGAGGCTTTGCCTTGGCTATTGCTAAAGTATCCTGATCTAGACTGGGAATCGCTCGTTAGCGCTGCCAAGGTAAGAGATCTCCAAAACAAGCTCGGCTTAGTTACGTGCGTTGCGCGCAGAGTTGCTGAGAAACGTGGTGAGAACAATAAGGCTGAACTTCTTCGTAAGCAGGAGAGAGTCTTGGAACGGTCCCGACTATTCTTGGAAGATACTTTGTGTAATGACTCGCTAACGCAGACTGAGAGGCGTTGGCTCGAAACAAATCGACCTGATGAGGCTAAATACTGGAGGGTCTTGACAGATCTTTCGCCAGAACATCTGAGCCATGCCTTTTAACTCCATGCTCGAGCCATGGAAATCCTTCTTCGGCGAAATAGATGCTTCTCTTAAAGAAGAAGTGGCTTTGCACTGTTTGGGCGGCTTTGTAATGACCATTCTTTACGGATTAGATCGTCCGACTGCGGACGTGGATGTCCTGCCGGTCGGATCGAACGCTGCAACCGCATCTCTGATAGGCTTGGCCGGTCAAGGGTCCAAACTTCACAAGAAATACAGAGTCTATCTCCAAGTTGTGGGCGTGGCGCAGGTGCCTGTTAACTATGTGGATAGGTTGACGGAGATGTTTCCCGGATCTTTCAATCACCTTCGTCTGTTTGCTCTCGACCCGTACGATCTCGCGCTCTCGAAACTTGAGCGCAATGCACAACGCGACAGAGATGACGTTAAGCATCTAGCGCAAACTCTGCCTTTAGATCTCAAGGTGCTGCAAGAACGCTATCAGAAGGAGCTGCGCCCGGATCTGGGCAACCAGGACCGAGAAGATCTGACTTTAAAGCTCTGGATTGAGGTCATTGAAGAAGAGCGACAGAGTGGCTGAAATACCTAACAAAGTGCGATTAGCACGCAGATTACGTTACAAATGAAAGCAAACGTCAAAGCATGAAGTCTCGAAAATCGAGAGCGAACAATGGGAAGGTTGAGACGAGCAGCGGCAACGTCTTTGCCGATCTCGCTTTTCGAAACGCAGAAGAGCGTCTTTTGAAAACAAAGCTGGCAACCAAGATCGCCGAATTAATTGAGAAGAAAGGTTGGACTCAAGCGGAGACCGTCGAACGGACGGCTTTGGACCAACCGAAAGTATCGCGCCTTTTGCGCGGACAGCTTTCCGGCTTTTCAGCAGACCGTCTCTTCGCTGTTCTGAATCGCATGGGTCACAGTGTTGAGGTCCGCATTTCCGCTAAGGAACGAGCGCCTGAAAAATCACACACCCGTGTCATGATCGGGTAAAGTCTCTCCGATGATTTGATCTCAGTTTTGTAACTTCCGTCGCCGCTCTGGTACTGTGGGGAATCTAAGAGCGATTGACGGCTCGCCTCGGAACAGACTATTCGGTTCCTGATTCACTGGCTCACAAATAACCTAACGAAGCCGTTTTATCATCCATGTTATAGTGTCCCGCTATGGCGACTCCGAGCAAAGCTATTGTTTCGATTAGCGATGAGTCCGAAGGTACGGCTTCGAGCGTTCGACCTCCGTTGAAATGGGCAGGAGGCAAACGCTGGCAATTGCCGCACCTTCGACCTCATTGGGAGCCTGAGAGTCATCGCCGACTAGTCGAGCCGTTTTGTGGCGGATTGGCAGTAACGCTTGGTCTCATTCCTAAGCGAGCGCTTCTGAACGATGTGAATCCTCACCTCATTAACTTTTATAAGCAACTGAAGAGAGGCCTAGTATCGGAGTTGCGCCAAGAGAACAAGAGTAGCGTCTTCTACTCGCATCGCGAAGAATTCAATCGGCTCCTGAAGGCCGGTGAAGGCAACACACGCGAAGCCGCGGAGCTATTCTATTACTTGAACCGCACAGGATATAACGGACTATGCCGGTTTAATCGAAGTGGCGAGTTCAATGTTCCATTCGGGAGTTACGTCAATATTACTTATCGAATGGACTTTCTGGAATATCGCAACGTTTTTGCGAATTGGAAATTCATGCACGTTCCATTTGAAAGGGTGCCCCTTCAACCGGACGACTTCGTGTACGCCGACCCGCCCTACGACGTTGAGTTTCGGCAGTACTCAAAGGATGGCTTCGGCTGGGACGAGCAGGAGAACACTGCAGAATGGCTAGCTGATCATCCTGGACCCGTAATTCTTTCCAACCAAGCGACCGCACGAATCGTGAAGCTCTATCGCAGACTCGGCTATTCGCTTAAATTCTTACACGCGCCGCGTCGTATCAGTTGCAATGGCGATCGAACGCCCGCAGAAGAAGTCCTTGCCATTCGAAACCTACGACAATGAGTCGCAATACTCGGACTGGCAGTGTCCTAGAGCGCATGCTTCTGCCCGCCCTTGAGCAAGGGGGGTATTCGTACCGCGTTCAAGCAAGACTCGGACGGCGACTCGGTGTCGGAAGGCACGTCGTTGACGCGGTAGCTGAAAAAGACGGGCGGCAGATCCTCATCTCAAAACATGAAATATTTGTGGGACACTTGGCTGGCGCCGCGTATTTTGTGGGATGGACCTCCGGTCCTACAACATGCGTCTCGGTCTGGCAAGGAGATATCTGTCTGAAGCAAATGTGAACCCACTGATCGTCATTGCGCTTGTTCTTGCTAGGTCTCCTCGACGTGGGCGTTGGTTGGGGTTCAGAAGTCTTAGGGTACGACGATTTGCATTCCACCGACCATCATTGGAGACCACGATTCCTGCCGTTTCTTTCAGACGAAGATTATAAGACGCATAAGGATTCTATCTTTGAAGCTTTAAGCAAAAACCTCCCTTATGAATTTCATGGGTATTCAACTAATTTTGGACTGCCTGACGAAGGTCACGTGCGAGTCCCGCTAAAAATAGAATCAGGACCAGTGCATCACATGATTTCCATAGAGACCATAGAATCATTCTTCGGGTGGTATCTTGGCGCAAATCCCCACGCGGAGATTACGAAAGCAGAGTGGCTGACGTTCTCAGAGCATAAACTGCTTGCTGTAACCGGCGGGAAAGTGTTCCACGATGATTTAGGACTCAAAGTAGTGCGCCAAAAATTTAGCTATTATCCGAGACTCATTTGGCTTTATCAGCTTTCTTGTCAATGGAACAAAATAGCAGAGGATGAGGAATTTGTTGGAAGATGTGGCGATATCGGGGATGAATTAGGATCAATGATCATAGCAGCCCGCCAGATCAAAAACCTCATGAAGCTTTGTTTTCTGATGGAAAGAAAATACGCTCCTTATAGCAAGTGGTTTGGAAGAGCCTTTTCTGAATTGAACTGCGCTCAAGAATTGAATCCGGTTTTTATTGCAGCGCTGCTGGCCTCATTCTGGCGAGAAAGAGAGAAACATTTATCCCATGCTTATGAGATAGTCGCGCGCCTTCATAACGAGCTTCACATCACCAAGCATTTAGATCAAAAGGTGTCAAATTATGGTGGACGACCGTACTTAGTAGTACATGCTGGCGCACCCGCAACGCCTTACAATGAAGTTGTCTATCTCGAATCTCTGAGAAAGAAAGGATCGTTCCTGCTTAAGTTCGCAATGCCCCCCGACTTCCTAAGTTCGAATTCTGATGCTGCCCAAATTACTGGTCTCTCCGTGCGCTTTGAGTGTGATGATGCAGGTGCCAACTGATGTGTTATCAGGAAGCCTAAAAACTACTTGGGTAAACGGAAAATTCGGCACCGGACGCACATCCTCAGCCGCGATATCGTAAGACTGGTTGTGACTATCAACTAGACTTACCGTAACGGCAGAAGAACTCTCTCCCTGCAACAACTGAAGATTCATTGCGAAGACTATTACTCGGGTATTGCGATCGACTCCGAGATTGAATAAGTCCGCCGCGTTTACGACCGGAAAGGGATCACGCGTAAGAAGTACTGAGTCTAATGCTGCAACTTGGTTTAACGCCGGGCCAGACTCATCCAAGAGTAGTTGAAGCGGTCCTGGCGTCGGTGTCGGTGTCGGAGTTGGTGTGGGCGTGGGTGTCGGTGTTGGAGTTGGCGTTGGTTGTGTTGTTGATTGATAAGCTACGAGGAGAGTGGAAGCCGGTACGACCACCAGCCCG
>JALYXE010000095.1 GCA_030947265.1 Acidobacteriota bacterium | reverse complement strand
GAATCTGGTTAGGGCTTTGAGCAAGCCAAAATAAAAGGTGGATGGTCCGGCCTGTGCATCAGCAGCCTTGGTCATTCTCGCCAAAACGCCAACAACGACGTTAGGGTCCGCGATTTGCTTCAGAATGAATTGGCCCGCCACAGAAGATCGAAGCACAACCCGCCCACTCGCCGTATCGATCAACTCTGTCACACTTAGATCACGCCGAAAAGATTGTTCCAAGACGTCTGAACCACACATGGTAATAAGAACATCAAGCGAAGGTAAATAGTCGAGCACTGTAAGTAAGAGAATCGCGATGACGATTTCATAGTTAGGCTTCTTCTTACTCAAGCTCTCAAGAATGGGAGCAAAACGTTTTTGAATTTGCGGCGACTGAAACCTGTTGATCAATATCGCGTGCCACTGGGCATGACACTTAATGTTTAGGTATTCGAGTTTCGCCCTGCGAGACTTGGAAGCCAGATCGCCCCATAACCCGTATTCATCGAAGAGGTCAACAATCCCTTCACATTCATCTGCCGTCAAGCGGTCAACCGAAATTTCTATGATCTTCTCCGTCGCGAGTTTATCTGATAGACGATCAAACGTCACGTCGTGAGTTGAAGTTCGAGCCGTCAACATGAGCGATATTGTCTTCGGAGAATTTAATCCAATGTAGTCTATGACATCAAACCAATCCGGGTACGTTTCCACAATGAGAATAGTCCGGCGACCAGACTTACAGATCCACTCCAGCTCCTCAAACAGCGATTCACCACGCACGCTCAAGCTATACACATCGAAACCGCGTTCCGTAGCCCTGACTTTGAGCCCTTCAACGGTGGCGGTCTTCCCATTCCCAAGATCGGAGTGAATGACCACGGCCTTCGAGCCGCTCTCAATGCGGGAGACCGCCAACTCTACCGCGCGACGAGCGATCAAATATCTCAGATTATCGTGGAACGACTGCCATACCAACTGCGGCTTCATAGAACCAAACAGTAGGAGGTCAAAAATGTAGCGGTCTGTAAACGAATCCGAAGGTCCTTCAACAATGTACTTCCGGAAGCAGTGTTCGAACGGTGGCGTACTGTCAGGAGGGGTGTATGTCTGCGATTTCTTCCGAAGAGCTTCTGCAAAAGCCGTGGCATCCAAACTTGCGAGCACACCAAAGCGCGACACGCGTCGAATCGTGCTTGCGTCAGGCGTACCCAGAACGAAGAAGCACTTTTCCCTGAGAGTGTCACTCTCGAAAAGAATTCGTCGGATATCGAGATCGGAAGTTGAGTACCCAACAAAGAATACCGCTCGCGCCGCTTCGATGTCTTGCCTAAGCAATACGCACCACGGGGACTGGGCGATGGATGCTGTCAGATAGCTCGTATCTGTCAGTTTGATCTCAGACCAGAGGTTTGATTGTGTTAGCCGATCGATATAACCGTTAAGGTGAACGCTCAACATGCCGGTCGTCGGCACGTCTCTCCTATCATCACTGAGTGTGACTGGCGTTAACCGCTTACCAGCTCGGGCAGCGCTCATTTCTGCCACATTGTCGTAATTCGTTGTGTAGACGCGCTTCCACGGCTGGCGTAGGATTTCAACCTGCGCGGCGCTCACCTCTCGCGGCCGTGAACTCCTGCTGGAGTTCCGTAATCAAGGCCGCGTCGCCTCGCTGCAAGGCAAATTCTTCAGAGGCGTCCTCTAGAGACGTACTTTCCGGAAGCTTCACTTCGGCGCTCAGATATTTGGCCAGCCCGCCGCCGGTCTTAAGCGGCGAGTTGCGAAGGTTCTTGGCACCTGTGGAAAAACCAGCACCAATAAACAAAACTGTCTCTCCGGCCAAAACGTATTCTAAACCGCTATCGATATCCATAAAGAGCCTTCGGAAAGTGGGCCTCTACCGCATGCCAGCCGTTCAGCAGATGGGCGAGGCGCCGTCGAATAGTATACAACGCTACTCGATGCGACATGAAATGAAGGCGTAGGTCGAACTTGGCTCCAGTACGCGGATTCGGGAGGATGCTTCCAACGATCTCTCGGCTCACGGGCAGCAGCTGAAGGATAGTCCAGTCTCTTGTGCCTCGTTTGGCTGTACAAGCGTGCGTTGGGGCTCGATGCCTCGCATGATGCGTGCGAAGGATTTAAGATGCGGCTGGAGTTCTCGACACCCAGTCCTCACAAAAGCTGGGGTATAGCGGGAGTGAGTGCATGTCGAACGGCATGGATGCCATGGATAAGGCGGCGCCTACGGCAATGGGAGAGCGCCCCGTATCGGTGACATGCAAATCGTCGGTGCGGACCCAGCCGCTCAGTTGGTAACGCTTGCCGATGGTGAGTG
>JALYXE010000087.1 GCA_030947265.1 Acidobacteriota bacterium | reverse complement strand
GTCACTTCCTCGCCCGGTTTCAGGGCTAGTTGCTTCCCGCGCGCCAACTCTTGAAACGTCTGGCCGGTGGCTTCGCGCTTCAAGGCGAAAATGTCCGCAACGATTACCTTTGAACTGAGAAACTCTTTAGTCCGCTCTACCTGTTCCGTTTGCCCGTAGAAAAGTGGGACCGCAGTATTGGCACCAAGCCATTGGTGCGACGCAATCACGCCATTCTTTGCCGCGCGATCATGGAGACTTTCGATCTTCGGCATATGGCAACCGCGGCAATCTATGCGCTGCTCCACTCTGTAGTAGGGAGACACGACTTCGTGCGAGGCGCCCGACTGTTGCCATTCATCATAGGCAGAAAAACCGCGAATATGTTTGTAACCGTTAAGTTCGGGAGGGGCGTCGACTTTGTGACAGGTGGCGCAGAATTCAGGTTGGCGAAGCAGAGGCCGCATGACAGCGCGTTTATGACCGGGAATGTCTGCAAGAATTTCCTCGTCCGTAAAGTCGCCATACATCGGCGTTCCGTCCTCTTTCGCAAGCAACGCCGGACGGCGAATAGTAAAGCTGCCGGTGCCGTCTAAACGCGCTTCAGTAATCGAATGGCAAACAGTGCAAGTCACTCCTTCGTCGTCGAGGGTCGTAAAAGGCGCCTGCCGGCGCGGGCTGTGCATGGTAAGCGCTCCAGAGAACAGCGCCACTGGCGTGTGGCAACTCTCACAGTGACGCGTGAACTCAATACCCCTGGTGCGCAATAGAATATCAACGCTCTCGCGGTAGAATGGCTCGCGCGCAGCATTGCGATGCAAAGATTCAGACCAGGCGGCGTGCGTGTCCCGATGACAACCGGCACAGCGCTTAGCGGAGAAGAAGTGGTCAACAGGAATCAATCCTCCATCTTCGGTACGCGCATTTGAAGGACTAAAACGCTCGCTCGGTAAAGGCGGAATTGGACGTTCCTTGCGACCGTCACCTGATGCAGTGATGAACCAGCCCGTGAAACAGAGCATCGCCACATTGATAAGTACGATTGCCGGCGCTAAGTGAGTCCGCTTGAACATAGGTGCAGGTTCTCTACAAAGTAAGCTCCGTAAATTTTGGTCTACGAATCAAGAGAGTCCTCACGCGAGCGTGAGCTGACAGGACTGTCCTGCGTTGGCAGGAGAAGTTCGGTCCAGCGCTTCTCCATACACACGTTCGAGAAGGAAGTTAAAGGTCTGTTTCGACGAGAGAAGGGTGTCTAATCCGAGCGGTGTTCGAGCCTAACCAGCGGAACTGAGATTCTTCCTCAAAACATTTACATGAGGACATTCACATCTGCGTTAACAGGTGGAGACTAAACCGCAGGACCGTAAATGTCAAGTCTCTTTCAAGCTTGCGATCAAGACTCCTGGTCCGCGAACTTACCAATTCAATCTGTGTACAAAATGAAATGATTTTTGCGGACCTCGACGGAAAATAGCGAGGTCAGTTTTGTACGCGCGGACATAAGAAACGAGCGATGCGATTTGTTCTTTGCTCAACTTCTTGCCGAAGGTAGGCATCTGACGCCGACCGTAGATAGTGGAATTAACGAGCCGTCGGTCATCAACTCGTTTTTGCCATTCTGAATCGGTGAAGTCCGCCGCACGCACAATCTGCCCTAAGGTAGTTTCTCCGACGCCATCTGCTCCGTGGCACTTAGCACAATATTGTTTGAACAGTTTCTTGGCCTCTTTGGCTTTGGCGGCAGGCATTCGCGTGTACCTTAGGTAGGTTTCAGACAATCGTCCGGGATTCAGACGTAGAGTCTAGACTTCGGACAAAACTCTAGGGGGGAAGCGGAAACGAGCGTCAATGTTTTACGTTGAAGGGCGCCGACCACGCTGCGACGTTTATTAGTAAACCGTTTTCATTTAGTGTTGAACCCATATGGAGATGCTGAGCTATGTAGGTTAAAAAAACTGACGGATCTCCTTGTTAAAAATGTGCATTCCGCTCGAGGCTCGGCATTGACAAAGAGCCGCCCTTTTTTTATTCTGGCACCGTTGTGGATGGGCCATCCTAACGGCAATCAATCGGCTTAGTTCCGAATGAAAGATTTGCAACGAATAGTTCGTCCTCTCCTGCATCATTCAGTCTATTACATCGCTCGTGTCGCCGCCTACAAGGAAGGCTTCCTCTGAGTACTCTTTGCCGGGGGTCTTAGTAGATTTCAACGGGGAATAAGGAAAGCAGATGCCTCGCACAAACAGACCGCAACCTCAGTATGTTCAGGTTCAGCGCAAGTTTGCGCTGATACTAACGTTCGCCATCTTCACGAACTGGGTGACGCCTTTCGCCTATTCGGCAAAACATGCGTCCACGGCTCGGGCCCTCGCAGCAGCGTTTCCCGTGCAAGCGCAGTCGGAATTCATCCGACGAGTGCCGTTAGTGGCGAGCGATGTGATTTATAACTCCGCCGACCAAACTCTCTACGCTACCGTTCCCAGCAGCGTTGGTGACATCGGCAACACGATTGCGCCTATTAACCCCACGACCGGTGAAGTAGGTAGCCCCGTCTTCGTCGGCAGTGAGCCCAACAAGCTTGCGATGTCTGACGACGGTCACTCGCTGTACGTCTTCCTCGAAGGCGCTTACGCCGTGCGGCGCTTTGATACGCAGACCCGCACGCCGGGCCAACAGTTCGCCTTGGGCCAGGAGTCGTTCTTTGGTATTTATCGCGCCAACGATCTGGCCGTCGCGCCGGGTAACCCGAATCTGGTCGCGGTGGCGAGGTACTATCTCGGGACCAGCCCTCCAGAGGCGGGCGTTGCTGTGTTCGACAATGGCGTGCAGCGCACCAAAACCACACCAGGTCACACCGCCGGAGCTAACTGGCTGGCTTTCTCCGCCAGCGAGACGAAGCTTTACGGCGGTGGTGACAACCCGCTACAGACGATGACTGTCGATGCATCGGGCCTGACCATTGCGAGCAACACTTCTTTTGTCGTAGGTAATCAGATCAAGTTCGCTGACGGCCGCGTTTACAGTTCCAGCGGGCAAGTTGTGAACCCGGACACCGGGACGCTACTCGGCACGTTTGCCGGCGTATCAGGCACAACCGCTTTCGTGCCTGACCCGACGGTCGGGCGTGCCTATTATCTGACGCGGGACTTCATCGGCAACGCTCCAATCTTGAGAGCGTTCGACATCAACACATTCACCCTCCTGGGCTCTGCGTCGTTCCCGGGTGTCACGGGCGACCCGACGGCACTCGTGCGATGGGGCACGAACGGTCTCGCCTTCCGCACCAGCACTGGACAGCTATACGTAGTCCAGACTTCTTTGATCCCTTCGGCGGATCCGATTCCGACACCCACACCGACGCCGACCGCTACGCCCACACCATCGCCAACGCCGCCCATCGCGACGTTCGTCCGCCAGATTTCACTCCCGACGAACGACATCATTTATAATTCGCAGAACCATCTCCTATACGCGAGTCTGCCGAGCACGGCGGGCGCGAGCGGCAATAGCGTCACGAGTATTAACCCTGACTCCGCACAAGTCGGTCCATCAGTCTTCGTCGGCAGCGAGCCAGGCAAACTGGCGCTCGCCGATGATGGGC
>JALYXE010000082.1 GCA_030947265.1 Acidobacteriota bacterium | reverse complement strand
GCAAAGGATATCGACACTGGCCATCTTGGCCTCATTAGTTTTCTTTTGAAGACTCCATTAGGGGAAGCGCCCGCCGCATTACCGATGAGCGGTCGGCACAATCTGATGAACGCTCTTGCGGCCGCAGCTGTGGCCACATGTTTTGATATCCATCCCGACCAAATCGGCGAGGCGTTGCGTACGGCGACACCACCGCGCATGCGTGGGGAGGTCCTTGATTTTGCTGCCGGTTTTAGAGTGGTGGATGATTCATATAATTCGAACCCGCGTTCCTTGATAAACATGGTGCACACAATTACTGAAGCCGGAATTAACTCCGGGCGGCGCATCGTTATTGCAGGAGAGATGTTGGAACTCGGCCCTGACAGCGCTGCACTTCATTTCGAAACTGGGCGCGAAATTGGCCGCACGGGCATCGAGGTCTTGTGGGGTGTTCGTGGCCTGGCCTCGGAAATTATCGAGGGCGCAAACGAGGTTGGGTTAGCAGCAACCAATTTTTTCGAAACCTCTGACGAGGCGGCGCGGGAGATCGTACAGGTAGTAAAGGAAGGCGATCTCATTTTGATAAAAGGCTCGCGAGGAGTCGCGACGGATAAGATAGTTAATGCCATTCGGGAGCATTTTCCTCTGGCAGGGTCGGACGAAGAAGGTTGAAAGCCGAGTGGCTTTTGCTTTCACGTTGTAACGCGAAAATTTTGTTTGCGCCTTAAAATCACAATTTTCGTTACATGCGATCTGGAATTCTAACTCGCGGGATGGACGGGGGAGATTACAGTCGAGAATGATTTATTACTTCCTATACGAGCTGCTCTACAACCATTTCAAGGATAAAGAATGGTACCTCGTCAAGGCTCTCAATGTTTTTCAATATGTGACGTTTCGCACCGCCTACGCTTCAATAACCGCTCTGCTGCTTTCGCTTCTGTTTGGAGGCAAGCTGATTGAAGCATTGCGAAGATGGAACATCGGACAACAAATTCGCGAAGAAGGCCCGCAGGCGCACATGGCAAAGCGAGGCACGCCAACCATGGGTGGCGTGCTGATCGTCGGCTCGGTCGTAGTCTCAACTTTGCTCTGGGCCCGCCTGTCGAGTGTTTATGTTTGGACCGTCGTGATTGCCACGTTGCTGTTCGGAGCCATTGGCTTTGCCGACGACTATTACAAGATGGCAAAGCAGCGCAGCCTGGGACTAACGGGCAAACAGAAATTGGTCGGGCAGTTGTTGATCGCACTGGGCGTCTGGGTAGTGCTGTTCATTTTAACGAAGTACTTCGCGAGCGATTACTCGTGGAACGTCAGCATTCCGTTTCTCAAGGCGACGGCAGAGCCTACTGGTGTTAGTTTTATCGGCCCCATTCTGTATTTGTTTTTCATCATCGTTGTCTTACTTGGTTTTTCAAATGGCGTTAACCTGACAGATGGACTAGACGGGCTGGCGATCAGCGTGACCTTCATCGCGATGACGGCACTGACGGGCTTAACTTATTTGAGTAGTGATGCAAGGTGGGCAAAATACCTTGAACTGACGCATCGGCCGGAAGCGGCTGAGCTTACGGTCTTTTGCGGTGCGATGGCTGGGGCCAGTCTCGGATTCCTCTGGTACAACGCACCGCCTGCCGAGGTCTTTATGGGTGATGTGGGAAGCCTCGCTATCGGCGGTGCAATCGGGACGGTAGCAGTGTTAACCAAACAGGAATTTATGCTGCTGATGGTGGGCGGCGTGTTCGTAATCGAAGCGTTGTCAGTGATGCTGCAAGTAAGCGTCTTCAAGATGACCAAGCGAACGACCGGTACCGGCCGGCGGCTGTTTAAGATGACACCGCTGCATCATCATTTTGAAATGCAAGACTGGAAGGAGTCGAAGATTGTCTTTCGTTTTTTGATCCTGGCCATCCTGTTTGCGTTGTTAAGCCTCTCGACGTTGAAACTTAGATAGTGGACGGTAAGCAGTAAGCAGTGAGCAC
Source organism: Acidobacteriota bacterium (assembly GCA_030947265.1). Lineage (GTDB taxonomy): Bacteria > Acidobacteriota > Blastocatellia > Pyrinomonadales > Pyrinomonadaceae > PSRF01. The sequence continues at coordinate 1,078 of JALYXE010000082.1, read as the reverse complement.
TAAGCAGTGTGAAGTAAACAATTGCCGGTCAGCGGAGAGCATCGAGCCAGTATTATGAAGACAGTGAGATTTACTTTTCGTGACTTTGAGCAGCAGCGAGATCCGTTCCGCCTTTTACTGCTCACTGCTCACCGCTCACTGCTCACTCGATGAACGTTGCGGGCAAGAAAGCTTTAGTGATAGGTGCGGCGCGCAGTGGCATTGCATGCGCAAAATTCCTGCTCCTGCATGGTGCGAAAGTAGCGCTTAACGATGCGAAGCCGATTGAGAAATGGAGCGTCGAAGCAGTGGCGCTTCAGAATGAAGGTGTCGGCCTTGTGCCTGGTGATGTGCCGAGTTGGCTGCTTGACCAGGTTGAATTAGTAATTATTAGTCCAGGCGTCCCCAGCAATAGCATTCCGATTAGGTATGCGGAACGAGCGGGTGCTGAAGTCATCGGGGAAGTTGAGCTGGCTTCGCGATATTTGAAAGGTCGGGTAGTCGCAATCACGGGCACGAACGGCAAGACAACAACGACAACGCTCGTGGGAAGACTGTTGGCAAACGCAGCGATAAAGACCCAGGTTGGCGGAAACATTGGCACGCCGCTGATTTCATTAGTTGAAAGTTCGCGTGACGATGGTTGGACGGTAGTTGAACTTTCGAGTTTTCAGTTGGAGACCATCAAGGAGTTTCATCCCTCAGTTGCCGTGGTGCTAAACGTCACGCCAAATCACATGGACCGTTACGAATCATTTACGGATTACGCAGCTGCCAAGCACCGGATATTCATGAATCAGGGGCCCGGCGATGTGGCCATTCTAAATGCCGACGATGAAATAGTTTCGAGCTGGGTAGGCGGGTTGCGCGCGCATGCGGTCAGCTTCAGTGTGAAGCAGGAACTAACAGAAGGTCTGTACCTCCGCGGGCGCGAGATTGTTTCACGCACAAAAGACGCTGAGAAGACTTTGATGATGCGAGATGAGATGCAACTTCGCGGCCTGCACAATGTGGAAAACGTGCTGGCAGCGCTTGCGGCTGGTCTGGCTTGCGGCGCCGGTCCCGACTCGATGCGCCAAACGGTTAAAGACTTCCAGGC
>JALYXE010000060.1 GCA_030947265.1 Acidobacteriota bacterium | reverse complement strand
TTACCCGCCGCGCCTGATTCAATGCCAGGCTCAATGAAGCCGTTAATGTTATCTAGGTGAAAGATGATCGGTTCGGATAGTTGATCGGGGATCGGCTCGCCCTTACGAACGATGTCATACCCGGATTGCAAATCGAGAGTACGTGCCGTATGGGCCAGCAACTGGGCGTCGCCAATGATTACCGGCATACATGCAGTTCGGATTTCTTCTTCCGCAACGGCCTTCAAAACCACTTCCGGACCAATACCGGCGGGATCCCCCATCGTAATTGCGATACGAGGCAAAGATCGGCGTTGTCGAGGGCCGGAATGAAATGGTTTATTGGCAAACTGCCTCATGGGTCGAGACGAGGACGCGACGATTTGGGGGATGGGAACCGGGAACGCGGAACCGGGGCAGTTCCGCCTTTCCTACTCAGTGACCCCTTCGAAACGCTCGTCGGCCTTGTACATGTATTTCACGTTTCTCTTGAGAAGAAGAAGGTTGGGCGCCGACTTGCGGTTGACCTTTAGAGCACCGCGATCATACCACTCAATTGTACCCTCAATTTCCTCGCCATCGAGCAATACAATGATCATTGGAGTGTGTGCATCGATCTGCTTCTTGTAGTAGAAGAGTTCGGCATTTGTCTCCATCGGCGGCGGCGTGCGTTTTCGTACCTGGATAGCCGACTGCTGGGCGGCACGCGCGGCTTCCCTCCCGGAATCTCTTCCGCCGTCGCTGCTCGGTCCACGTTGGGAACCGCCATTGGAACGCTCCCTGGGTTGAGGCACCTCGCGTGCTTTTCCCTTAACCTCGGCAAGCGTGGTTCTGATGAGTTTACGATTCACTTGTTCTTACCTCCAAAAATAAGACGGGTTCAAAATCGATCGCGCGATGCGCCTTTGGCGGGGATGGCTAACGCGGATCCACAGTACTCTCGCAGGCTGCGGCCATTCGAGGAGAGGAGACGAAAACTTTACCCGTAATGGAAATCCTGCAAGGAATGATGTTCATGCTACACAACCGGGAGTCAAAAAGCAACGGAGAAAACCAATACCGCCGGGGTGCTAATGTCAGATAAACTAAAAGGAAGGCCGATCAATCCGGCCTTCCTTCTTGCAGCCTAAGCTTTGACAGCACTAGTCAGCTTTCTTGCGGATAAAGGTGGGTACGTCGAGATCGTCCGCGCGTGATTGCATCATAGGCCGCGGCAAATCATCTGACGAGCGCGGTACAAAACGAGGCGCATTCGCCGGCATGCTTGTGACTCCTGCGGCAGAAGCTATTGCTATTGCTTCCTCGCCAAAGCCGGTTGCGATCACTGTAATCTTCATCTCATCGTGCATGCTCTCATCGATGACAGCGCCGAAAATTATGTTTGCGTCTTCGTCGGCCGACTCTCGAATGATCGTTGCCGCAGTGTTGACTTCATAAAGGGTCAGGTCAGGCCCCCCGGTAATGTTAATAAGGACTCCCTTAGCACCCTGAATCGTCGCTTCCTCCAGTAGCGGCGACGAGATTGCTTGCTGAGTCGCCTCTATAGCTCGATTTTCTCCGCGTGCGCGTCCGGCTCCCATCAGGGCCATTCCCATTCCCTCCATGATTGATTTAACGTCCGCGAAGTCGAGATTAATCAGACCGGGAACAGTAATCAGATCGCTGATTCCCTGTACTGCCTGGCGGAGCACATCGTCGGCGACGCCGAAAGAATCAGCCAGCGAAGAGTCTTTCTGGACAGTGTGCAAAAGGCGTTCATTTGGAATCGTGATGACCGTGTCCACACACTCACGCAGTTCGCGCAATCCGTGTTCGGCCTGTTGCATTCTGCGACGCCCTTCAAAATGGAAAGGCTTGGTGACAACGGCGACCGTTAATGCATCCAATTCAGTAGCAAGCGAAGCAATGATTGGGGCTCCGCCGGTACCCGTGCCGCCCCCAAGCCCGGTCGTAACAAAGACCATGTCAGCGCCTTCGAGCACCTCGATGATTTTATCTGTGTCCTCAAGCGCAGCTTCTCGTCCCACACCGGGATTAGCGCCCGCTCCGAGTCCCTTCGTGAGTTTGCTTCCGAGCTGAATCTTAATGGGAGCTTTTGATCGCTTCAGCGCCTGAAGATCCGTGTTAGCAACCAGGAATTCTATTCCTTCGATGCCGGCTTCAATCATTCGATTGACAGCGTTACCGCCGCCCCCGCCAATACCGATCACTTTTATCCGCGCGCCGGTGATGGGCGGATCGTCATCAATGAATATATTAATGCCTCTATCGAGTTGAGGAGCGTCCTCTATCATAGTTATTTCCTCTCTTCCGAAGCGGGAAGGCTTCCAGGGCTTTTTCCTTCTATGTTGGGTTGGTCGCTCCATAGGCATCGATATGTTGCGGACTATATCTTGTGCCACCGGGGCGAAAGCATACAACAACTTGTCAAAAAATACTACTGAAAGGATTGCGAAATCGTGAAACAAAATGCGTGAGCTTGCCCGTCGAGCCTCGCCGGCCCATTGTTGTTCGCAACTCGCTGGCCTGGGTACGACTGGCAACAAGTGCCAGTCCGGCCGCTGCGGCCCACGCAGGACTCTGCACGTCCTCAATCAAACCGCTAAAGCGATCTCTCTCCGGAAAACCAACGCGCACCGGAGCATCGAAAACCTGCTCTGCCATTTCCGTCATGCCACTTAGTAGTGCTCCGCCGCCCGACAGCACGACTCCACTCGAGAGTTGTCTTTCCCAACCAGCGTCTTTGATCTCGTCGGCGACATGCATCAAGACTTCTTCCGCTCGCGGCTGTAAAATGTCGCAAAGAATCTGTCTAGAAAGCTGTCGCGGCGCACGGCCGCCCACGGAAGGAACGTCAACTAACTCGCTCCGCTCTATTTCGGAAAGAGACGTGCTGCAGGCACACCCGACTGTTCGCTTGATTTTTTCCGCGTCTGGAATTGGTGTGCGCAGCCCGAAAGCAATGTCGTTTGTGAAATGGGAGCCGCCCAAGGGAAAGACCGCCGTATGCTGCACGGCGCCTCGCTGATAAATGACCAGGCCCGTGGTCTCGGCCCCTATATCCACCAGCGCCGCGCCAAATTCCTTATCGTCTTCGGTCAACGACGCTTCTGCTGCTGCAAGTTGCTCCAAAACCATGTCAGCAACTATCAGACCGGCTCGATTGACGGCATTAATGGCATTTTGTCGGGCTGTAACCGGGCTCGTTACGATGTGCACTTTAACAGCCAGCCTGGCACCGATCATGCCCACTGGATCGTTGATTCCATCCTGATCGTCGACAATAAATTCTTGCGGCAAGCGGTCGACTATCTCCCGTCCGGCCGGAAGTTGAATCGCACATGCGGAATCGATCGCGCGGCGGACGTCCTCAGCTGTGATTTCTCGATCACGTCCTGATACCGCAACTATCGCCTGGCCGTTAAGACCGAGAATGTGGGAGCCCGCAAGATTGATAGTCACCTCCTCTGCCTGCAATCCACTCATTCGCTCAGCCTCCTCAACCGCTTTCTTGATGGCGTCAACCGCCGCGTCAGGATTGACGATGACTCCTTTGCGCAGCCCACGCGCCTCGGCCTCCCCGATCCCAACGATGTCGAGCGATCCGCCTTCGCCCGGTTCGCAAGCAATACACGTGACCCTGCTCGTCCCAATATCGAGACCGACTGTGTGCTGCGTGCGCTTGGCCATTAGCAGTACTCCTTAACTGGTAACCCTCTCATTGTTTGCGGCCAGCCTTAGTCTGCGATTTGTTTGGTTTCGTTCTTGCGCTCGGCGCTTTGTGGCTGTGGTCTTTCCCGGTTTTGCCTTCCAGAGTCCTCGTCGGCTGAGCGTTCATTCTATGCGGCTTGCTGACAGAAGCATCACGTCCGATTTTCTTATCGCTGGATAATCCTCCGGTCGGAAGTTTAGTGGTGGTAGCGGATAGTGGCCGGCCGTCGCTGGTTGTATGCACTCCCGAGGTCAAACCGACGATCGCTCGTTTACCCTGGCTTAGATCGATGTAGCTGATAAGCGAACCACGAGAGGTCTGTCGCTGTCCGTCAAGCACATCAAGTGCATCTTTCAATCGTTTGCCATGATCCTGTGACCCCAACCGAACTTCGATTTGTGAATTGTCCCCAGCCAACTGTGCGCGAACGTCACGAATGTCGATTAGGTTTACTTCACTAACGCGTTCCGATAATCCCGCGGCGTCCCAATCTCGCTGCAACTCCAGGAATTTTTGCGCCCTCTCTCGGTTCTCTTTGCGTCCAGCCTCAGAATCTTCCTCGTTCAAGCCCCGTAGAAAGAAAGCGGGTACTTGATCCGTCGGCAACATCTCACCGAGTAGTACCGCGTCCTCGTCGATCCAGCGAAAGCGCCCGGACGCCGTCCTGACTACCGCTCTTGGCACTCGTTCAACAATGCGAACACGAATACCATCCGGCAGCACGCGCGAAACAATTGCCTTACGCACCCACGGCAAGCGCTCAAGGCGCTCATTGATTCCGTTCAGATCGGCTTTCCAAACTCCCGTCTGCTCAACTTCGTGACGAATAAGTGCCTGAATCTCCTCCGATGACGCGCGTGACGTCCCTTGCACCTCGACGTTGCGCACGTGAAAGAAACTTGCAGACGCTGCTGCGCGGTAGCCGGCAAAAATCAGCACACCAATTACTATCGCCAGGGCGATTTTGAAGAAGGCGGGAAAATAACCGAGCAGCGCCCGGACGCGCGATCCGATGGCCTCGCGTCCGCTCGCGCGCGGCGCCGGTCGCTGCGTCACGGCGCTTGAACGGCGCTGGCCGGCGATGCCTGAACGGTTACCAACTTTGTGCGCGATAACTTGCTCTCTCACTTGGATTCCTTTCCTTCAGGCTTCGTGTCAGAATCGACAGTCTCCGGCTTCGTGTTGGGCTCATTGGCCCGCCACAGTTCAACTTCATACTCGAGCTCAATTCCGTGCTCGCGCTTAACGCGCTCTCTAACCTCTTCCGCGAGAGCAAGGGCGTCTTCCGCGCGCGCGTTTTCGCCTTCGGTTACAATAAAATTAGCATGCACCGGCGATACGACCGCACCGCCTTTTCGCCTGCCTTTCATTCCCATTTCATCAATAATTTTGCCGGTGGCCACTGTGCCGGCTGGCGGATTCTTAAAAAAACAACCGGCAGAACGTGATCCGTGCGGTTGCGTTGCCATCCTGCGGGACTTCGCATCCTCCATGCGCGCACGAATCTTTTCCGCATCATCAGGCGTCAAACGCAAAGTCGCGCCAAGTAATAATTCGCCCTCTTTGAACGACGTGTGTCGGTAATTCCATTGAATATCGCTTCCCGGGACCTCCACTACTCGGCCTTCGCGTGCTACGCGAACAGTCTCGGTGACGGTCCCTATTTCGTGGCCATAGGCCCCCGCGTTCATCCAGAGCGCCCCGCCAACAGTACCCGGAATTCCGCCCAGTCCTTCTATGCCTGATAGTCCGCGGCGCGCGACGTCGACACACAGCCGCGGCAGGGAATAACCGGCGGGAACTGATACGCGCTCACCATCGAAGTGAAGTTCACCTTTCAGCTCCTTCAAACTCAAAACTACGTATTGGTGATCACCGTCATCTGCAAGAATATTGCTGCCAGAGCCGAGGGCTCTCCAGCCAATTAGAGCTTCATCCATTTCATGCACGAGAGCTGCAGCTTGAGCTTCATTCTCTGGCGACAAAACCCAATCAATAGCTCCGCCGACACGCAAGCTTGTTAATTC
>JALYXE010000053.1 GCA_030947265.1 Acidobacteriota bacterium | reverse complement strand
ATTGTCCGGGCCCTTTGAGACCTCGCCGTTCATCCAATCAATGAACAGCAAGCAATTGCGATCCTGCTGTTCGCTCTCTCCTCCTTTTGATGAACTGAAGGGACCGCCACTTCCCCGACCGACCCAGCGAAAGCATTGCGGAGTCTGGGAAAATTGTCGCTAGATGAAGAAACCGGGACTGGTAAATAGTGTGCGGAGACCAGAGGCAATGATTGCATAGTGACAATCCGGCTCTTGCTGGATTCGCCCAATCCCTCTAAACGAATGCGAAGCTTATTCAAATCCAGATCGGATACTCGGCTCGTCCGAACGCAATACTGCGGGCAGGGATGGGGGCTGCGACATTTGCAATCAGAAAGTTTTGAAACGGAGTTGACCGAGCCGCGGAGGAACGTTGGCGGACGTACGGAACCCAGGCGTTCCAGTGTACAAGAGGAGACAGAGCTTGAGGCAGTAAGACAAGCGTGGACAAGATTCCTGCTCGATCTGGAGACACCCGAGCCCTTCGACGACACAGTCACGGCAAGTTTTGAGGATGCCCGAATGAGTGAAGTTCTAAGTTCGCCCCTGTCGTCTGGGCCGAGAGGTGAAATGAGAGATTTGAGCAAGCTGCTATCTGGCAAAGTGGTGGGCCAATCTGCTGCCACGCTCGCCATAGTGCCTTACGTTTATATGTATCAATCAGGCTTGGCGCCAGAGGGCCGCCCAGCCGGAGTGTTTCTACTACTTGGTCCTACCGGCACGGGCAAGACAAAGACAGTTGAAGCGATCGCGGAGCTGCTTCACGGAAGTGAAAAAAAGCTGGTTAAGATCGACTGCGGCGAATTCCAAATGGACCACGAAACAGCAAAACTCGTTGGCGCTCCACCCGGATATCTGGGGCACCGTGAGACCACGCCACTGCTTACGCAACAGCAGCTTAGTGATGCGACCAGCGAAAATTGCGACTTGGCATTGGTGCTCTTCGATGAGATTGAGAAGGCGGCGCCTTCTATTACGAGTTTGCTACTCGGCATTCTCGATAAAGGCATCCTGCGCCTCGGTGACAATTCATCAGTCAACTTTGAAAACAGCCTGATCTTTTTCACCAGCAACCTGGGTGCACGCGAAATGATGGCTGAGCTAAATCCCAATATGGGTTTCCAATCTGCCACGAGGCCTCCGAAAACCGATCTAACCACCCGGCTGGGAACTATCGCTCTGGGAGCAGTACGAAAGCGCTTTTCTCCAGAATTTGTTAACCGCATTGACGCGGTCGTCACTTACCAGCCGCTGGATGCTGACGCGATCGAGATAATATTGGACCATGATATCCACGCGTTGCAGGGGCATGTTAACTCGAGGCTTGGGGATCGCTGTTTTGAGATTGACGTGCTTCCCGAAAGCCGACAGTTTCTATTGAAGAAGGGTGTTAGCGAAGAGTATGGAGCCCGCGAACTAAAGCGCACAATTCACCGGCAGCTTACGCAGCCGCTGGCAACCATGGTTGCTCGTGGAGAAATACTCCCCGGCGCGCAAGTAAGCGTTTCAGTAAACAAGGGCGGCGAAAGTCTTTCTATAGTCTCGACCGGCGGGGGAGTGCGAGCGCTGCGGCAGAAGCCGACGCTTCTCATTGTGGACGATAACCGCGACCTGCTGTTTTTTCTTGCAGCTGAGCTGAAGGAGGAAGGTTGGGAAATTCTAATCGCTGAGAATGGCGCACAGGCTCGACTTGCCTTTCACCAACGGCAGCCCTCCGTTGTCTTGCTTGACTACTTGCTGGGTGAAGATGACGGTTTGCAGCTCGCTTTGGAATTTGAGCTACAAACGCCGCGGACACAGATAATTTTGATGACGGGGGGCGGTCTATCAAGGGAAAAGCAATCTCTTTGCGAAAAACGTGAGTATCCCATTCTTTACAAGCCATTTTTGGCGGAGGACGTCTTGAAGGTTGTTCAAGGTCGGGTGCTACGAGCGTCTGTTGGCGTCGGCGTCTGACAAACAAACAGAATCTGAAAGCTTACAAATTTTAGCGAGATCGCGTGAGCCCCTGACGGTGGCACGCGCGCACGAAGGAGGGTGCTGTCTTTGGGGCGAGAGCGGCGCCCTTCTTCTACTTTGGAAATCATTGAGTACTACTTGCGGAGCCACCAGATAGATGTTATACAAGGTTTTGCAGGCCATCTTCCCACCGTCCAGGCAGATTGCCTGCAACTCCTCCCAGTGTTCCTAACCTTGATGACTAACGCGAGTGATGCCATGCCGGCCGGAGGTAAACTCACAACGAGGATCAATGTCAGTACTTTGGGAAATCGTACCGCGGCCGTGATCGAATTTTCGGATACCGCAAACAGCGTTGCTACCGGGGACTTTCCAAACCTTTGGAAGCCTTTTTTCACCACTAAACCGGAAGGAAAAGGCACTAGTGTTGGTTTAGCGATCTGCCGGTGCACCGTGGAGGAG
>JALYXE010000039.1 GCA_030947265.1 Acidobacteriota bacterium | reverse complement strand
TCATGGCGGAAACTAAAAGGCCAACTGCCAGATCATCAGCTAATCCTCATTGATTTAAGGGGCTCCGGAAAATCACCTAAGCCACACGACAAGCACTATTCCATCCACGATCAGGCAAACCTCATTTACGAATTTATCCTTGAGCAGAATCTAAGAAACCTGACTCTAATAGGAAATTCATATGGCGGCGCTGTCTCTCTGATAGTTTCTATCAGGCTATGTGAACAGAATCCCGGCCTCTTGTCGAAATTAATCTTAATCGACAGTGGGGGCTACAATAAGTTGCTACCCTGGTACCTTAAACTCATGAGAACACCCGTGCTGGGATGGTTGGCGCTCCATATTTTGTCACCCAGGCAGTCTGCTAAAACTGTTCTGAAAAACGGCTATTACAACCATAGTTTGATTACGAAGGAACAAATTGAAGCCTACGCCGAGCCGATAGGTTCACCCGGCGGAAGGTATGCGCTGCTCCAGATCGCAAAGGGAGTCATTCCGAAAGACATTAACAACATAATTGCGAAGTACTCCAGCATCAGTGTTCCTACGCTGATCTTGTGGGGACTCAACGATCGAGTCATTCCACTAAAGATTGGCAAGATGCTGCATGCGGCCATTCCAGGATCGAGATTAGAGACGATTAACGAGTGCGGTCATGTCCCGCAGGAAGAAAAGCCGGCAGAAACAATTTGCTATATTTCGGAATTCTTAAACATCCCGCACGCGCCTTGCCCGAAATGAGATCCCCGACGGTTCGTTCTTGGCAGAATTATCCAGGGAAAAATTAGAAAGAACTGTCTGACATGCGCTCCCGTTTCAAAAAGAGTTGATAGGAAAGCTGCGTGGTCTGACCTTCATTTGTGATGGTCGCGTTTACGGCAGTGATCAATTGCCAACCCGCACGGCCGACTTGCGCCAGATAGTCCCAGACTTGTGGGCATGAATCGAGGGCTGCCTGGGAATCGCCGGAGTTCAGCGGTATGCTTCCCTGCCATTCACCGTTTGCGAAGGTGACGCGGCTATACTGAGTCTGGCAGACCAGATATTCGAACTGCATTTCTTCTTCCCTCGAAGTCCCGCGAAACGAGGTCGCGATCGGCTCGGCTGCCTGATGTGCGGAAGGCCTGACAAAGGTTCACTTTAGCGCCTGGTCCAGCGACGACGAATCGTCCAGCAAAATCCACTCAACAATCGAAAGCGGCAAGCTGCCATTCTTGATCAAGTCGTCGTGAAACTGTCCCAAACGAAAGTTTGCACCCTGCTGGTCGCGATATTTTCCCAGCAAGCGCATGATCTGCCACTTGCCCACCATATAATAGATTTTCTGAGTAGGATTTGCCGCGGCGCCCGCCGCTTCACCAGTTGCAGATTCTCGATCCAGGCCACCAGCTTCCATGAAATAGTTGACTGCCTGATTGAAGGTCCACTTGCCGGTGTGTAAATTGACATCGACTCCTATGCGCGCGGCGCGATAACGCGCCAGACGCAGCACCTGCCCTTGAGATGATGAATTGACTGGATAAAGGCCCGTGCGCATCAACATCTCTTCGCCATAGAGCGCCCAGCCTTCTACGAAAATGCCGTCGCCATGCTGTCTGCGAATTTCATCCTTCAGATGATTCGCAATTGAGAGTTGCAGGAAGTGGCCCGGTATTCCCTCATGGCCGAGGATGGGCCTCGGATCTTCTATAGCCGCGCGGATGTAAAAGTTTTTGGACTGCGGATTGTAGGTCGGAATGAAATAGAAACCGCTATCATCTTTGTCATAAACGCCGGGCGGATTCATGAAGCCCCCGGGACTGGTTGGCTTAAAGGCTTCGGGAAGTTGGCGAATCTCAAAGCGGCCCAGGTACGAAGGCAGAGTTACGAGATGATTAGTTTTGAGGAAATCAATCATCTCCGCTTCACGGCTTTCGTACGCTTTCAGGAATGCTCGCTGATCTTTCGGTACATTCGCGCTGCGTGCCGGATTCGGATCCGCAAGTGAAGGATCTGGAAGAAGCGACTCTAGCCCGCGGTAACGCGCTAGCTCGGCCTGGCCCAGCATCTCGACTTGCTTTGCATCGAGTGGCAACAGATAAATATTTTTCAGCAAATAGTTATAGTTCGCTTCACCCATTGGCTTGAAAGGAACCATGCCTGGCAGGCGTTTCTCCAGCCAGTCAGCAAAACCGCGGATCGATGTAAGAGCGGCTTCGCGCGATTTCACCAGATCATTCTTCTCCGCCGGCGATAGATCTTTGGCCAGCGTCATCAGGCTATCGGTGAAGAGGCTGTCAATCGACCGGGCGGAGTCGATCGCCAGTTGAGCGTAGAGCCGCACCGGCTTAATTAGATTTCCCTTTCCCTGTTCGATTAGAAAAGGCATCTGCTTCAGTCGGGCAGTTGCAACGAGCGCGCGGTTGTGAGGCGTATCGTATTCTTTCTTGAGCAGCGAGAAGATACCGTTGCTGCATTCGTTGACGTAGGTTTGGGGATCAGTCTCTTCAAAGTCCATGACGCGATTAAAGAAATCTATGCCATCCAGTTCGGAACGAAACAAAAGCCAATCAATGCGATCGTCTTTGCTCCAATTTGCCGAAGGCATCGCGCGAACCTTCCCCAACACTTCCTTAACGTGCAGACGTCGCGCCAGCACAGAAGATAGCGAATAATCCGTCAGCCGGTTGTCCCAGGTATGTAATCCTGCGTCGCTCGAGAAAACCGGATAGTTTTCGTTACGCCAGTTGTAATAGTCATCGGCCATACGGTGAAGATCGGCCGGCGTTTTTGATTCCTGCGCTGGAGTTGAACTGGAGGTTATGAAGATGACGCAGGCAGTTAAGAACAGAATTAGCAGCTTCATTTGTGTTTTAGCCTCTACCCTTTAGTATTAACAATCTGGTGACGATAAATCAGGTAAAGATTCGTGACAAGGTAACCCCCAAGAGCGCTTTCCTAATTTCCGAGTCTCAGTGAAACAAGAGCACATGCCAGCCGTTTTACGGCTGGTCAGGTTGCCATCAGATTGTTCAGGCCGTTTCAACGGCCTTACTTTAGCGCACGGCACAGAAGGCCGCTGAAGCGGCCTCTAAAATGCTTATTGCCAGGCAAAACGAGCCGTAAAACGGTTGGCCTATTGGCCCTGCGGGCTAACCGCCTGGAGGCGGGAGTAAATCTTCGAACCCGGCCCCGGCGTCGGGTTTCTGCCCTGCCTGATACTTTAAAAGAGCCCGTGCATTGCGCTGTAACCCGGAAAGTTTAGCTCGCTTCATCGCGCTGTGACGGTAGCGCGTAGCATAACTTGCAGGCGTCATTTCGAGAGTCGCGGACAGCGAAGTGTTAATGTTTCCCTCACGCGGCTCGAACCGACTT
>JALYXE010000032.1 GCA_030947265.1 Acidobacteriota bacterium | reverse complement strand
GTCGTACCGTTGAGAGGGCCCGCAAGGAAGTCAAAAATAGTTGCGGCAGCTCGGATAGAAGGTCGAACCAATCAACCGAACCTCACTTGACACGACCCGGCTTCATAGAAGGGGGCATGCCCCCGCTGGTGGCACAAAGATCAAAGTATAAGACCAAAGACCAAAACCCAACTTTAGTTATGCTTAGTCTAGAAAACGTTTCCGTGAACTACGGCGCTATCGAAGCCCTTACCGGCATCTCGATGCATGTGGAGAAGGGCGAGGTGGTGACGTTAATCGGCGCAAACGGCGCAGGCAAGACCACCACGCTTCGGACGATCACGGGACTGCTCCAGCCACGCGACGGAAAAATAAGTTTCGAAGGCGAGGACATTGGTGGCCGGCCAACACACCGTCTTGTCGCTAAGGGTATATCCATGGCGCCGGAAGGTCGGGGCGTTTTCGCGAATCTGTCTGTTCGGGAAAACCTGCAGATGGGGGCCTATCTCAATAAAGACAAGCGAAAGATTGCTTCTGATATGGATCGAGCATTTCAGATGTTTCCTCGGTTGAAGGAGCGAGAGTCACAGAAGGCGGGCACCCTTTCGGGAGGTGAACAGCAGATGCTCGCCATCGGACGAGCGCTGATGTCACAACCGCGCCTGCTCTTGCTTGACGAACCCTCTTTAGGCCTTGCCCCGCTTGTTGTTCATACAATCTTTGAAGCTATCGATGAGATCCGAGGTAAAGGAACCACGATTCTTCTTGTAGAACAGAATGCCCACGCTGCCCTGGGTCATTCTGATCGAGCCTACGTTTTGGAGACTGGCAGGATTGTCATGGAAGGTCCGTCGGCACAACTGGCCGCCGACCCAAGAATCAAAGAAGCCTACCTGGGTGAATAGATCGAATTCTCATCCGCATATTTTCTGCTTTGCTTACGCGACCTCAAATAACAATCGAACTCCGAGGCAGTGTGACGCTCCTGGCGCTCCTTTTGGCGTTCGGTCTTACGCTGTCGTGTGCGCGACAGCAACAGAACTCGGAAGATCGTTCGACTATTAAGATCGGATTTTTTGGCGACCTCTCGGGGCCCACTTTTAACTATGGTCGAACCGCTATGAATGGCGTGCTAATGGCTGCCGACGAAATCAACCAGGCGGGCGGAATCAATGGCCACCAGCTCGATGTCTTCATAGCGGACGAAAAAGGAAGTCCCGAAGCTGCGGCCCAGGCAGCCGGCAAACTAATCAATGACGACAAGGTAGTCGCTCTTATAGGCGCCGGCGCTTCGGGAAACAGTTTAGCGGCGGCTCCCCAGGCCCAGTCAGCTCATGTGCCGTTAATTTCGCCGTCTTCAACCAACCCTGCGGTTACACAGGCTGGTGATTACATTTTTCGCGCTTGCTTCATTGATGCGTTCCAGGGCGAGGTGATGGCAAAGTTTGCAGCCAACACTCTGAAGGCGAAGAAGGCGGCCATCATGCTCGACTTCAATTCGCCCTACAGCCGGGGCTTAACGGAGTTTTTTGAGTTTAGTTTTGCCAAACTTGACGGCCGGATCGTCGTGAAGCAGTCTTACTCGCAAGGGGATGCCGACTACCGGGGGCAACTAAGCGCCATCAAAGCCGCCGACCCGGATGTTATTTACATTCCCGGTTATTACGGTGATGTGGCGCTCATAGCCAAGCAGGCTCGCCAGGTCGGTTTGACAATGCCGTTGCTAGGCGCTGACGGTTGGGACGCTCCGGAGCTGTGGGAACTTGGCGGAGACGCGTTGAATGGCTGCTACATCTCAAACCACTGTTCCACCGACGACCCCTCGGAAAACATTCAGAAATTTGCGCGTAACTACAAACGGCGCTACGGAAATCTCACACCGGACGCGCATGCCGCGCTTGCTTACGATGCCATGCGATTTCTGGCTGAGGCGATTCAGAGGGCGGGAACAACTGAAGGAAAAAAGTTGCGCGACGCTTTAGCCGAAACTAAAAACTTTGTAGGCGTAACTGGAATAATCAGTATGGATCGACAACGAAACGCAGTGAAGTCGGCGGTCGTTCTGAAACTCCAGGACGGCAAATACATTTACCAGGAAACGATTCAACCTGCACCTCAACTCGGAACTCAGCCAGCACCGTCACCTGCGAAGAAGAATGTCTCGCCTTCCCCTCATCGCCCCACAGGCAGAGTCAGGAGATTAATCCTAATCGAGCCGCTCGGAGCGCTTCGGCCACTCGCTGAGGAGCGGTGCCACCCGCTTGAAATTTTGTCGCCAATGTTCTCTCGAGCGTGAGCGAATCAAACACATCGCTTTCAATCTTGTTCGAGAATGAGCGTAGTTCCTCCAGCGACAGCTTGGACAGTTCGACGCCCCTTTCCATCGCGCTAACTACGATCCTCCCGACTGTTTCGTGCGCGTCACGAAAAGGCGTACCCCTGCGCACAAGATAATCGACAAGTTCGGTGGCATTCATTAGCCCCTGAGACGCTGCCTCTCGCATTCGATTTTCATTAATCTCCATGTTTCGTAAAACCAAAATCGCGACTTCCAGACAAGATGCCGTCGTGTCAAACGTGTCGAAGATTGCCTCTTTGTCCTCCTGCATGTCCTTGTTATAAGCAAGCGGCAAACCCTTAAGCACAGTTAACAGCGACATGACATGGCCAAAAACGCGACCAGCCTTGCCTCGAACGAGTTCCATCGAATCTGGATTCTTCTTCTGCGGCATCAGGCTGGATCCTGTTGCCACCGCGTCAGCCAGATCGAAAAATCCAAACTCCGAGGTCGAGTAAAGGACGACCTCTTCCGCCAACCGCGACAGATGAACCATAATTATTGCGCAGGCTCCCACAAACTCAATACAGAAATCGCGATCGCTAACTGCATCGATGCTGTTGCGAGTTACGCTTTCAAAGCCCAGTTCGCGGGCTACGGCTTCGCGGTTAATCGGATACGAAGCGCCTGCCAGCGCTGCCGAACCAAGTGGGGAGACGTTGACACGCTTTCGGGTCTCCTTCAGCCTTTCGCGATCACGAGCCAGCATCTCAAAATAGGCAAGGCACCAGTGGGCAAAAAGGATGGGCTGCGCATGCTGCAGGTGCGTATAACCTGGAAGGACTGCCTGGCTTTTCTTCTCAGCTAGATCCAGTAGGGCCTCTTGCGTAGAGCGTACCTGACTTAAGAGCTGATCTGTCGCCTCTCTTAACCATAGACGCAGATCCGTGGCTACCTGATCGTTTCGGCTACGACTTGTGTGCAGCTTGCGTCCCGCATCTCCGATTATCTCCACTAGCCGCTCTTCGACGAAAGAATGAACGTCTTCCGATTTTATTTCATCAAAATAGGCGGCGGAGGTAAGGCCTCTCTCGAGTATTGTTCGGAGTCCATCTTTAATCTTGCCAGCTTCCTCCTGGCTAAGTACACCAGCCGAGACAAGACCATTGCAATGGGCTACGCTGGCACGAACATCCACCTCAAACAATCTTCGATCAAACGCAAAAGAGTTATTAAATCTCAGAAACGAGGGATCCGCCTCGCTTGTAAAGCGACCGCCCCATAACGTTTTGCCTTCAGCCATTTGCTACTCCTATCCTGACGCCAGTTGACGCTCGGCCATCTTATCTGATAGTTTATGCATCTATGCACTAGTTATGCAAGTAGAGTGCATAGTTACCGGTTTATATGCAAAAAGATTTTCGACAGAAAAGGCTTTTAAGCTTAATCCAAGCGAAGCCGTTCAGCACTCAGGCGGAACTTCGCGATTCTCTCGAACGTGCCGGCGTTCCGGCAACTCAATCCAGCCTCTCGCGAGATCTGGAAGAGCTTGGAATTGTAAAGCATCGAGGGCATTACACGGTGCCCAGATTGAACGGGGCTGCGGGACGAGGCCTGCTAGGCCTCGACCTCTGTGGCGAAAACCTCGTGATAGCCAGAACGGAGCCAGGATTGGCATCGGCGGTAGCCGTGGAAATTGACGGCGCAACGATCTCTGAAATTGCCGGAACACTGGCGGGAGAGGACACGATATTCATTGCTGTTCGCGATCAGAAAGCACAACGCGTGGCAATGAAGAAGGTCTGGGAATTGTTTGGATAATGCCAGAAGTCAGAAATCAGAGGTCAGAAATCAGAAGTCAGTAGTCAGCGGTCAGAGGTCAGAGGGTCAGAGGCCAGAGGTCAGAGGCCAGAGGTCAGAGGGTCAGTAGTAGTCGGTAGTCAGCAGTCAGTAGTCAGTAGTAGTCAGTGGTTCGTGGTCAGTGTTTTAAGTGGTCAGTTGCACCAGGGCTGTCGTTCTCATAACTGACTTCTGACTTCTGACTTCTGAC
>JALYXE010000006.1 GCA_030947265.1 Acidobacteriota bacterium | reverse complement strand
GGACTGCCCGGTGCCGTAACGATTATCAAAAAAATGTTTGGTCTGAGCATCATTCACCGCAATTGTGGGGAAACTTAAAGCGCCGGCAGCTTCCATTGCCTTGAGCCGCTGAATTCCCGTCGTGGTTTCTTCGGTCGATCCAATCAACTCTTTAACTTGATCAGCACGCTCCTTGATGAGAGTGGCAACGACGTCAGAGCCATCATCGATGATTATGTCCGGATGGAAATCGAGAGCCGTGCGCACATGCCGGTTGTAAGTCTCGGTAGACTCGCCTTTGATTGCATACACCGGTATGCCCCAGTCGGAGACCAGAGACGCAGCGACGTCATCCTGAGTTGAAAGGGGATTAGAGGCAATCAAAACTGCTTCTGCGCCACCCGCTTGCAGAGCTCGCGCGAGATTGGCTGTTTCAGTCGTGATGTGGGCACAGGCGACTAGTCTCACGCCCTTGAGCGGCTTTTCATCACCGAAACGCTCACGGATTAACCGCAGCACGGGCATTTCCCGTTCGGCCCATTCAATGCGTTGCTTGCCTTGCCTGGCCAAGCCGATATCTTTCACGTCAAACTCGAGCGAGCGTGTTGCACTCATTAAATTATCCTTCTTTGCTAATTATGATCCGGCTACGATGTTTGGTTTGAAAATACTGAACTTTCCTGGAGGTCTAAATTCCCGCAGCGGAGCGAAGTGATTCAGCCTTGTCAACTTTTTCCCAGGTGAAACCGTTTCCTTCTCGCCCAAAATGGCCGTATGCCGCTGTTGCTTTGTAGATCGGACGGCGGAGGTTCAGCTCCTGAATTATTCCTCGGGGTGTCAGTTCGAAGTTATCGCGTACGAGTTTGGCCAATTGCCCCTCAGTGAGTCGTCCCGTACCGTGCGTATCAACAAGGATTGAAATCGGATCAGCGACGCCGATGGCGTAGGCAAGTTGCACCAGGCAACGATCCGCAAGCCCGGCCGCGACAATGTTCTTGGCTACATAGCGAGCCATGTAAGCGGCAGAGCGATCAACTTTCGTGGGATCCTTGCCTGAAAACGCGCCTCCACCGTGAGGAGCATAGCCGCCGTATGTATCAACGATAATCTTGCGACCTGTCAGACCCGCGTCGCCCTGGGGACCACCCGTCACAAATCGACCGGTCGGATTAATGTGAAGCTTCGTGTCTTTATCAAGTAATTCCGAGGAAACAGTCTTTCGGATTACTTTTTCTTCAATTTCCGCGCGCAGTTGTTCATTCGTGACGTCAGGATCGTGCTGGGACGAGATTACAATCGCAGAGGCGCGAAACGGGCGGCCATCGCGATACTCGATCGTGACCTGAGATTTACCGTCAGGCCTCAGATAGGGAAGTTCTCCTGCCTTACGAGCCTCAGAAAGCCGCCGCGCCAGCAGGTGGGCCAATTGTATCGGCAAGGGCATTAACTCCGGAGTTTCATTGCAGGCAAACCCGAACATCAAACCCTGGTCTCCCGCGCCCCCTGTGTCAACGCCCATCGCAATATCGGGCGACTGGCGATCAAGAGCCGAAAGAACGCTGCATGTCTCAGAGTCAAACCCAAACTTCGCTCTCGTATAGCCTATATCGCGTATCGTCTCGCGAGCGACTTTCGTGTAGTCAACGCGCGCGCTGGTAGTTATCTCCCCGGCAATAACCACCAACCCCGTGGTGACTAAAGTTTCACACGCGACGCGCGCAGTTGGATCCTCGCTTAGGGCCGCATCCAGGACTGCGTCTGATATTTGGTCGGCGATTTTGTCTGGATGGCCCTCGGTGACGGACTCCGACGTAAACAAGTAACCTGATTCAGTACTCAAGTATGCTCCTCCGCGATGGCGAGAAACCGATGATATAAAAAGACCGCGTAATGTAACAGTCACGCTTGAGGGGTGTCAAGGCGAGCGATGTCGGGTAGTGCTCCGGTAGTTTGTCGCCCGAAATCGCGGGTGGCGTCAGCAAAACGCTTGGTCTATTGAGGGTATTGTTGCCCGGCTAGACCAGATGTCATGATCGCCAGTACCCGGCAAGTTGGCAAGCCGACGGTGACGGTAATAACCCACTTCTCATGATCTACGCCAGTAGTCCTAAGCCGCACGAGTTCTATATCACGGTCAATATTGAAAGTGCATGAGTACCTAACAATCGTAGCCATACTTGCCGGCAGCATTCCTGTCTTTGCTCAATCTAAGGTTTACAAATCGCCCCATAAAGAGCTTCAAGTCCTAATCATTCCAGTCGGCGAAAAAGGCGATGAAGCCTATGAAAGTCGCATCGAGATTCGGACATCTCGCGGAAGGCTAATGCGGCAGCGAAGTTTTGCATCGCAAGATCATAATCATGGCGAAGGCGTTGGTCATGCTGAATGGACTTCAGACGGACAGTTCTTCGTCTTCAACACTTTCAGTTCTGGTGGGCATCAACCTTGGCACGTCGCCACCTATTTTTACCGAGTCAAAGACAATAGAGTTTACAGCTTCGATATGTTCGTGGGTTCAATCACATCCGACTTCACTTTGGAGGGGCGCGATACGTTAGTGACGACTCGCTTCGACTTCGATAAAAAGAAAGAGAAGGAACCCGTAAGAATAAAGCTGGGTACTTTGATGCTACGCCGTACAGTTTTCTCGAGACGCTTGTCTGTTCAGACAACGGCCCGTTAGACCCGAGTTTTCGTCCCGACGACTGTAGCCCTTGTCTTAGCTACAATTCCGCGGTTGGCCCGAGATGTTTTCCCGAGCTTTCTGCGCAGCAAGTTGGGGAAGGGCGCCGAATTAGTCAAGAAAGCAAATGCCTACATGCCGATGCCTTTAAGATGATACCGCTCTGTATCGTAATGGCGATCAAGGTCCACGGTGTTGATCTTTCCCAAAACCTCCGAGATATCCACAAGAGATAGATCGCATGCCGGTGCAATTCCGCGCGCCGATACCATTGTCCCGAACTGTTTCTCGGCCACGGCATCGGCGGCGCGCGCCCCAAAGAGCAATCCCATAATGCGGTCGATCGGGCTCGGTGGGCCACCGCGTTGCGGATGGCCCAGCATCACTGCTCGTGATTCGTAGGGCGTTTCGCTCACAATTCTTCGGGCCAGCACCTCACTAATTCCTCCCAATCGTATATGTCCGAAGGCGTCGTGACGATCATCAAGAGTGACCATCTCACCATCCTCGGCCCGTGCTCCTTCCGCTACTACAATCACAGAATACCGCGGCCGATGGGACAGCCCTCTACTAACTCCAGGCTCCCCAAGGCGGTCCCGGAGAAGATGAAACACTTTCTCGTAGCGAAACGGATGTTCTGGTATGAGTATGAGGTGGGCCTGACCAGCAGCGCCAGACCATAGAGCCAAGTGTCCTGCATGGCGTCCCATCACTTCCACAATCTGGACCCAACCATGTGAACCAGCAGG
>JALYXE010000606.1 GCA_030947265.1 Acidobacteriota bacterium | reverse complement strand
GTTATGACCGAGCCATGCTCACTTCACCGGCACAATTCGAAGAATTCGATCGTCGTCGGCAGCGGCTGATCCGCGTCCGTCCCGGTTGGATGTCGAGAAATACAAATAACCATCCGGACCTTCGGCTACGTCCCGGATGCGCCCATACTGACCCTTAAGCAAATTCTCCTGGCTCACAACTCGTCTTCCGTCGAGCACCACGCGAATCATCCGCGTGCCGGCAAGGCACCCGAAGAAGAAGTTGCCGCGGAATTCGGGAAACTCCGTACCACGATAAAACATTCCGCTCGCGGGCGCGCATGAAGGCGTGTATTCCAACAGTGGCGACTCCAAACCAACACGCGTTTGAGTGTGATGAATTAGGGGCCACCCGTAGTTCTTTCCCTTCTCAACAATGTTCACTTCATCACCCCCACCGGGGCCATCGAATCCACTTGGCCCATGTTCGGTCTGAAACATTAGATTTGTGCCCGGCTGCCAATCGAGCCCTTGTGAATTGCGATGGCCGTAAGACCAAATTTCCGGACGCACATTCTTTTGTCCAACAAAGGGATTGTCAGTGGGGATAGTTCCGTCGTCGTTCAAACGCAGGGTTTTGCCTGCAAGAGAATCAAGTCGCTGCGCCAGGTCGCGTCGCGTTGCATCGCCAGTGGTAATGTACAGCTTTGCGTCGGGACCGAAGCGCAATCTGCATCCTGCGTGAAACTGCGCTGCGGGAATACTGTCAATAATGACTTTCCGATCCGTAAACCCGGTTTCACCTTCACGGTAGCGAACTACTTGGACGCTCTGGTTGTCGGTTCTATAAGCGTAGGAAAGGTACAGCAGATGGTTCGCGGCAAACTGTGGATGGAGCACAATGCTCATCAGTCCACTTTCTCCGGTAGGCTCTACATCGGGGACAATAAACAGAGGCTGCGGCTGAAGTTTGCCCTTCTCATAAACGCGTACGCGGCCGGCACGCTCCGTAAATAACATTCGTCCATCAGGTGCCCAGACAATAGACCATGGCACCTCAAGATTGCCTACGACAGTCTCAAGGCGAAAGGTTACGGGCGAAGTCGAAGACCGTTCAACCTCTCCAGCGCCACGTCCTGGCGGCGGATGGCTACAGTCGAGGACAAGCAGCGCGAGCACGCAGAATCCGGCAAATACGATTCGGCTCATTTTATTAGTTTGAATATTAGTTTAACCTTCGCGCGCCTGAAAAACTTTTAGCCTTCTCAGGAAGGCCGGCGGAAACTCTATAAATTAATGCTGAATGTACTCATGCAGCAACTTGATCTCATCTCCCTGCTCGCTAAGCTCAACGCGCAGCAGATCGCGCATCGAAAGCATGCCCACCCAACGCTCGCCATCTACAACGGGTAAATGTCGGGTGCCGATCAGTTCCATTCTTTCGAGCGCTTGATGCGGAGTTTCATCGCAATTAATTACGGCGCGCAGTTCGCTCGTAACGTCGCCGACTTTCACCGTAGAGGGATCGCGCCGGAGTACGACAACGCGTCTCAGCACGTCACGTTCGGAAAACACTCCCAGAAGTTTGCCGCCTTCGTCAATGACGCAAACGGCGCCAATGTTGCGCGATGCCATAAACTCGGCGGCGTCCTGCACCGATGCCGATGCCTTCATTGAGTAAGGCTCACGATCGCGGATTACATGTCTGATCAGCATCATGGGGAGCCTCCTGGGGAATGTGATTCGGTTTTGTGATGGATTGCGGCGGCTATTATAGATAAAGCCAGGGGGTATGTCTCCAGGAAATTAGAAAAAGCTGGTCGCTTTCCGCCAGATACAACCTAACCAAAAAGCGTAGCTTGCGCTGATGGCCGGCGAAATGTGCTGACCTGCCCGGCAAAGCGCTTGTTGGTGCGGTTAAAGCCCAATCGCTCGGAATGAATTTTAAATAACCGTTCGATAGCTGCCCAGTACTCGCCTTTGCCCCGCATTCGTTCTCCGAAGACGCTTGAATTCACCTTACCGCCGCGCGCCTCGCGAATCCGACTCATAACGCGATCGGCTTTTGTCGGCAGTTTCTCGCGCAAGCGCTCTTCAAAATAGGGTGCGACGCTGCCAGGCAATCGCAGCATATTTATAAAGGCCAGAGTCGCTCCTGCCTCCTTCGCGCGCTTCAAGAGAACCGGCAGGTCGCTGCTGAGCCCTGGAATTACTGGTGCGATCCCGATTCCTACGGTAATTCCCGCGGTCGCCAGGTCAGCCATGGCGTGAAAACGAGCCTCCGGCAATGGTGCATAAGGTTCCAC
>JALYXE010000573.1 GCA_030947265.1 Acidobacteriota bacterium | reverse complement strand
AAAAGATATCGTCAGAATAGATGAATCGTGACTTCGCCTCAGTTTTGAAGGCACAGCCTTCAAAAATTTCCTTTCCAAGCTGCAACGAAAAGCCGAGGCTTTCCGCAAACAGGGCGGCGAAGCCGCTAACAAATTATCGATGCGTCACGCTAGGATCGGTAGTGGGTCGCACTATGCGGCGCTGGCTGCTTCGCAGGAATCGAGCTCGGGCGCCTCTTCAATTGGCCTTCCCGTCTCACCAAAATAAGGCCGGCCCATCTCAATAGCTCCGAAGTATTCCTCGATACGATGAAGGATTTCCTCAACCGAGTGAGAATGATAGAGAGAAGTTCGAAAGAGCGCGCCGCCTTGCAACCCGCGCGTGAATTGTCCGGCCAGTTGTTTCATACGATTGATCGCCGGCGTCTCAGGCATGTCTTCGCGCAGCATATCGAAATACTCAAGCAGAATGGCCCGTTTATCGGAAAGCGTCGGTTGGAAATAATCGCGGCCGTGCATGACGTCTTCAATCTGTCGGAAGATCCAGGGATTGGCCATCGCGCCGCGTCCAATCAAAACGCCATCGCAACCCGTTTCGCGAAAACGTGCAAACGCACCTTCGATGGTCGTGACATCACCACTTCCTGATACCGGAACACTGACTGTCTCCTTTATCTGTTTCACGAGGTCCCAATTTGCCAAACCACGATAGCCTTGTTCTTTGGTGCGGCCGTGCAGCGCGATGTGTTCGACACCGCACCCTTCGGCAAGTTTCGCCGTCTCGACGGCATTGATGGTGTGATCGTAAAAGCCGGCGCGAATTTTTATCGTCAGCGGAATGGTGATCGCCTTCTTAATCTCTTTAAGAATCGTCTCAAGCCTTTCATGGTCCTTCAGCAGACCCGAGCCACCGCCATGCTTCACAACTTTCGGAGCGGGACAACCACAGTTGATATCGAGAATGTCTGCGCCGATCTCCTCCGCCATTTCCGCCGCCATGCGCATGCGTTCCGATTGGCCGCCAAAAATCTGCACTGCAAAGGGCCGCTCGTCCTCGTAAAACCGCATCTGGCGTTTTGATTTTGGGTTACTCCTCGTGAGGCCCTCGACTGAGATAAACTCAGAAACACTAAGACCCACACCACCGCGTCGCTTCAGCAGACGTCGAAACGACACATCCGTGACGCCGGCCATTGGCGAAAGGATCAACGGCGGATCGATCTCAATCCGACGAATCTTGAATGGCTTGATTTCCGGCATTGCGGGTTCCTCTCAGGAACTTTAGCGAATAGCTCAAGGAAGGTCTAGCTCCAGCAATTCTTCGCTCAAGACTTCATAGAGAGTGCTTGAGTCTTTTCGCGAGATCTGGCGCACGGGAGGGACAGAAACAACTCGGACGCTCTTTAAGGTGTTCTGGCGACGAATTAGGATTTCGTCACCGGGCTTAACGGCATGTGAAGACTTAGCAAAACTTCCGTTGATAGAGACTCGGCCCGCTTCGCAAAGTTTTTGAGCCAGCGTTCGCCCGGAGCAAAGACGACTCGCTTTAAGGAAGAGATCGAGACGCATGCTTAACGTAGTCGGCAGTCGGCAGTCGGCACGAGCAGGAGGCAGGAATAAAAATCCTCGTGCCTCCAGCTCCTGCTCCTGCCGGCTGGCTTTTTGGTTTCGGAAAGATCCCGAGCAGTTTGCCTTTCTTTTTTTCAGCCCGCTTTGTTCCAGCCGCCGGCGCACCGCTGTTTTCGGCTGTCTTTTCCGGCGCAAGCTTCAATAAGGGCGCTACAGCCGCGCGATAGCTGTCAGAGATCTTTATGTAAGATTCATTGCGCAACTTTTGTAAATACTCATCACGCTGCTTTTCGGACCGCTCAATCGTAATGGCCTCGCGCACCTGGTTCTCGTTGAAAGTTGCGGTAGTACTCCCCGCTGTCCGCTCATCAACGCGAAGAATCTGATAACCATCGTTTGAACGAAGCGGATCGCTCACACCACCGACTTTCACATTTTTGACCGCGGTTGCTATGTCCTCACGCAGATTAGGGACTTGAAAGGCACCAACCTTGCCCTTATTTTGAGGCGCCGCGCGCACGCCGTTAATCTCGCGTTCTGAATTCGCCGCGGCCAGCGCGCTAAAATCTGCGCCGGCGCGCAACTGCCTGACCAGCTCAAGCGCTTTGGCCTTTACTTCGGCTTCATTCTTACCGGCGGAACTCAAGAATATCTCTGACAGGGTCACGCTTTCAGGCTTGCGAAACTTGTCCTGGTGCGCGTCGAAATACTTCCTTAACTCAGGTGTTGTCAATCCAAAGAAAATCTTTCGATCAACTTCCTGTTGAATTACCGCCTGCTTCATGATTTCGACGCGAAGTGTCTGCCGAGTTGCTACCGGATCAACGCCACTCTCTCGCATCGCGGCATCAAGTTTTTCAATGGTGGTAATGCCCTGCTCTTTTGCCACGTCGAGCATGCGCCGGTTAACCTCCGCTTCGACTTCGGTCGTGAGATCCAGTTCCTTTCCTTTTTGTAGCAGAATCTGCTCGTTAACCAGCGTGGCAATTAATTCAGGCTGGCGTTTGTTGACTTCTTCGGCGGCTTGCTCCGGTGACATTCCTGATTGCTTCAACGCGTCAACGCGTTCTTTAGATTCCCGCTTCAGCATCGAGAGCGTGATTACGTCGTCATTTATCTGAGCGATAACCTCGTCAACGACTTGCAACTCGCCTTCCTGGGCCGAAGTTGACGGTGGAACTAAAGCCAAAATCGTTAATACAAAGATGCCCGCAATGGCGGACGTGATGAATTTAGATTTCACAAAATTACTCCTGATAAGCAAACAGCAAACAGTGAACAGTAAACAGCCGGAACAAAATAGATTCTTTAAGAGGAAGCTGCGATACGCGGAGGTTAAGTGCACTTAACCCGACCGTGTGCCTTTGCCAATAGCTGTAACTCATGAATAGTTGATTGCTGATTGCTGATTGCTCTTTGCTGCCTGCCGTTTTGCTGTTAACTGTTTACTATTTGCTGTTTACTGTTTGCTGTTTACTGTTTACTCGATTGTCGATTCTAGCCTTCAACCCTCAGTTCCAGCAACGTGCCACGCATCGTGTCCAGCAACTGGTCGTGCTCATCCTCGTCTAGTGACAACCGTAACACGCCGGTCGGCGTAAAAACCCGGCCCTCTCGGCTGCTCACAAATGCCGCCAGTTTTTCAGGAGATATATGCGCTTTTTCGCTAAACTTCAGCGCGACTCCGTCAGTTGTCTTATCTATTGATAGAACCCCGACGTCCTCAGCCAGGCGTCGCAAGAGAGCATACGCAAATAGTTGCTCGACAGGCTCCGGAAGACGCCCGTAACGATCGCGGGTCTCATTGCGAATACTCGAAAGCGTCTCTTCATCGCGGGCCGAGGAAACCCGCTTGTAAGTCCTCAGTCGCTGGCCCATGTCCTTGATATATTCATCGGGTATGGCGACGTCAACGCCCAGGTTAAGCGAAACGCTGGTTTCATCTTCCACCGCTTCGCCACGCAACTCCGCGACGGTACGTTCCAGCATCTGCGTGTAAAGATCAAAACCAAGCGCATCCATGTGACCTGACTGCTGTCCGCCCAGAAGATTTCCCGCGCCGCGCAGCTCGAGGTCAAGAGCCGCAATCCGAAAACCTGCGCCCAGGTCTGAAAACTCCCGAATCGCCGCCAGACGGCGCCTGGCGATTGGCGAAAGCTCCTGTTCACCAGGTATCAAAAGGTAGGCATAAGCGCGGCGATTTGAACGCCCAACACGGCCGCGCAGTTGATAAAGCTGAGAAAGACCATATTGATCGGCGCGATTTATGATGATCGTGTTGGCGCGAGGGATGTCTATCCCGTTCTCAATGATGGTTGTGGCAACCAGAACATCGTATTTGAATTCAATGAAGTCGAGCATTACCCGTTCCATCTCTTTTTCGTTCATTTGTCCGTGGCCAACAACCAGACGAGCCTGTGGGACCAGTCGCTGGACGAGAGCGGCGATCGTTTCGATGGTTTCCACGCGATTGTGTATGAAAAAGACTTGCCCGCCGCGACCGAGTTCGAGCTCAATCGCCGACTTAATAACGTTTTCAGAAAACTGCACAACCTGGGTTTGAATTGCGAGGCGATCACGCGGAGGCGTTTCAATTAACGACATATCGCGCAGCCCGCTAAGCGACATGTTGAGCGTGCGCGGTATTGGCGTCGCCGAAAGTGTCAACACATCAACGCGCTTCTTCAGGTGCTTCAATCTTTCCTTATGGGCCACGCCAAAGCGCTGCTCTTCGTCAACTACAACAATACCGAGTTCCTTGAACCGAACGTCTTTCGACAGCAGGCGGTGCGTTCCAATCACTACATCTATTTCCCCTGCCTCGACACGCTTGGCAACGTCCTTCTGTTCCTTCGGGGACCGAAAGCGCGAAAGCAATTCGATCTTTACCGGAAAGGGCGCAAAGCGGCTGCGAAACGTGTCGTAATGCTGATAGGCAAGGACAGTGGTGGGCGTCAATACCGCCGCCTGCTTGCCTTCCATCACGGCTTTGAACGCCGCGCGCATTGCGACTTCCGTCTTGCCATAACCTACATCGCCGCACAGCAGACGGTCCATCGGTGTCGCTTCTTCCATGTCATGTTTCACGTCTTCAATCGCGGTTTCCTGATCGGGAGTTAAGACATATTCAAACCCGTCTTCAAACTCCCGCTGCCAGGGCGTGTCAGCAGCAAAGGCATACCCACCCACAAGTTTGCGTTCGGCATAGAGACGCAAAAGCTCGTCAGCCATGTCGCGCATTGCGCGCTTCGCTTTAGCCTTTGTCTTCTGCCAGCCAAGTCCGCCAAGCCGATCGAGCTGCGGTTGATGTCCTTCGGCGCTCGAGTAACGCTGTACCAGGTCCAGCCGCTCGACAGGAACGTAGAGCTTTGCGTCCTCAGCGTAAAAAAGCAGCATGAATTCGCTGGTTCGCGTTCCCAGGTTAAGCGTTTGCAAGCCGCCGAACCGCGCGATCCCGTGATCGACGTGCACAACGTAATCGGCGGGTTTGAGATCGCGAAAGTCGGAGAGGAATGCTGCTGTTTTGGATTTTCTTTTTCTGCCGTCTGCCGTCTGCCGTCTGCCGTCTGGCCCCGGCGCGCGGCGCTCCAGCGCCTGGGCCCCAGCCTCGTCAAACAAGTCGGCTTCCACGTGGATTAAGAGTCGCGCAGCGAGTGACTCAAAACCGCTGCTGAGACGACCGACGGTTACGATTGCCTGCGCAGCGGCGTTCCCGGGTTCAGCCGCTTCGTCTACTAACGAAAGCCTCGGGTCGATGTCATATTCCGAAAGAATTTCCGCAACCCGTTCTGCCACCCCCAGACTCGGCATTACCAGCAGCGTTCTAATGCCTTTCTCACGAGCGTCGACAAGATCTGTGGCGAGATTGGCCAGGCGACCGTGATACTTCAGAGCCGACTTTGTTTTCCATTCAACTTCGGCGGCCTGTTCTTCAACCGGAAAGAGAAACAGAGGATGGCGCACGCTTCTCGCGCGACCAAGTTTGATTTTTGCCACCTCTGAATCCAGCACAACACTTTGATCGACTTCAGCAGCCGCTCGCCCAAGTACGCGCAGCTCAATCCTCTGTCTTTCATCAATCCTTGCGCGTAGCTCCTCCGGTGGCAGATAAAGCTCTTCGGGCTTCAAAGCTATATCATCTGCCGCATCCGTCTCAGCGTAACGATCGGCAAGCGTTTGGTATACTTCGCCAAGATGCAACTCTACTGTCGATGGCTCGTCGACTATCAGCACCGCGTCATGCAAGTAATCGAATATACTTCCGCTTCGTTCGCGAATAATCGGCATCAACCATTCCCACCCGGAAAAGCCTTCTCCTTCGTCGGCAAAAACAGTGCGATCGCGAAGAGCTCGTTTATAACGCTCATCGCTCCAGCGTTGGCGAGCTGCGGCGGCCCATTCGCTGAAATCCTGGTTGCGAACCACCACTTCGCGCATCGGAACAATCTCGATCGTGCTCAATTGACCTGTGGAAAGTTGAGTCTCCGGATCAAACATCCGGATTGAATCTATCTCATCACCGAAAAACTCTATTCGGGCCGGCCGCTCCTGTCCGGGTGACCAGACATCGAGAATGCCACCACGCATTGAAAACTCGCCTACTGCTCCGACGGGATCTTCGCGCATATAGCCCGCAGCCATGAGACGTTCAACGAGGGCTTCTGGCGACTGACTACCGCCGCGCGCCAGCACAGCTCCGGCGCGAGTAATTTCATCAGGGGTAACTGTCCTGCGTGATAAAGCGCGCGCGCTGAGGAGAACAAAATCCTGGGAGTGACGCGCTAATCGCCAGAGCGTCAAAGCGCGGCGCTCCAGAGTTTCAGGATGTGGCGAGGACCCTGCGTACGGATCGCTTTCTGAGGCCGGCAGAATCAGGACTTCGTCTATGCACTGCTTTTTTCCGGCGAGTGCGCAATACCAGAAGCGCAGGTCGTTCTCCCATGGCTCCAGATCACGATTCGACTGGGTGACAATAGCAAACAGTTTTCCGATTTCACGTTGCAGTGCCGCAACTGCCAGCGCGCGGGCGGAGCCGGCAACGAGACCGCTGATGGAGACAACCCGCGCCCCGCGATCGATCTCGGCAACTACGCGTTTGAAATCCGCCGTTTCACTAATGCGCCGTAACGTGCTTTGTAATGCGTTTGTTGTCTGAATCGTACTACTCATCGTTCTCAGGAAAAGGGAGCGGGCAAGAGGAACGAAGGCTGGATGCTTTCCCCTTTACCCCTTCCCCTTTTACCCCAACGGTCTTACCGGACCTTCTTCATTCTCTCAATGATGGCACTTGTAGATGCCCCCGCAATGAAAGGGAGCGAAATAACCTTGCCACCCACCGCTTCTACTTCTTCACGCCCGTGAATTTCTTCCAGCCCGTAATCGCCACCTTTGACAAGCACATCGGGCAATAGCCGTGCAATCAATGAGCGAGGTGAAACATCATCAAAAATGGTCACGTAGGTAACGTGACGCATCGCACCGAGTATTTCTGCCCGCTCGTTTTCGTTTACTACCGGACGGCCTCCACCTTTCAGCTCGCGCACTGTTCTATCGCTGTTAATACCGACTGCCAGCGCATCCCCGAGCGATCGTGCCCGGGCAAGGTAACGCACGTGACCAACATGCATAAGGTCAAAGACACCATTAGTAAACACAAGACGTTTGCCCTCAGCGCGCAGACCTTCGCGCACCCGAAGCAGTTCATCCTGGCTCAGAATCTTTCCCATCATCTATTACTAACAATTTAGCATGAGGGGCATTGCTTGGTTAAATCAGGATTTCAGAGCGGGGGGATGCCCCCTTCCTGACCCTGAGCTATTCTTCGTTGAGCGTTGCTTGCTGAGTTGACTGTCTCTCGGACTTGAGAAGCTCGCAAGATAGGCAAAAAACCGCTCAGTCAGGATGCCTCTCAGGTTAGGAAGGGGGCATGCCCCCGCTCTTTTCTTTCGCAACACTTGTTTGCTCTGTTGTATCTCGCTCTCTATAATCAGCGCCTACTTTCGGAGCATTATTTTGTCGATACCAATCATCGAAGAGAACGATCAGACGCAAGCGCGACGCGAGCATTTGGAAGCGCTGCGCCAACTCGTCGGAAACGTCTATCCCAACAAGTTCGAACGCAGTCAGACGGTGGAACCCGGACGTGAAGATACGATCACGGCCGTGGTCGACAAGTTCAAGGCCTTTGAGCCAAAAACGCCTGAGGGCCGCCCTGCGTCACCGGAGGAAATCGAATTCGCCAACCGGCAGTTGAATAAGGTCACCGTTCGCGTAGCCGGCCGAATCGCTTCGCCGCCACGCGTGATGGGGAAAGCTGCCTTTGTGCATTTATCGGACGGGATCACTCGCTTGCAGATCTATATACGCCGGGCAGATGTAAAAGCTGTAAGCAACGATGCCCAGGGTGGAGAGGTTGATGGTTGGGAGCTATTCGGTTTGCTGGACCATGGCGACTTCATTGGCGTCGAAGGTTACCTGTTCATAACAAAGACCGGCGAGCTTTCGATCCATGTGCAAAAGCTCCAGTTTTTGGCAAAGGCGCTGTTGCCCCTTCCTGACAAAATGCATGGGCTTCACGATGCGGAGATTCGCCAGCGTCAGCGCTATGTGGATTTGATTGCCGGCAGTCTTAAACACGAACGCGAAGAAGGGGAATTAACGCCGCGTGAAGTTTTCCGGAGACGATCCAAGATCATTAGTGAGATGCGCCGGTTTCTTGAAAATCATGGTTACGTCGAAGTGGAGACCCCGATGCTGACTGCCAAGGCCACCGGCGCAGCGGCCAGACCGTTCGAGACTCACCATAATGCTCTGGATATCAAACTCTATGCCCGGATCGCGCCTGAACTTTACTTGAAGCGCTTACTTGTCGGTGGCTTTGAAAAGGTTTACGAGCTGAATCGTAACTTTCGCAACGAAGGCATCGACCGGACTCACAATCCTGAATTCACGATGCTGGAGTTTTACTGGGCTTACGCTGATGTGAATCAGATGATAGATTTCTGCGAGGAGATGATTCGCGCCACTGTGTTTACGGCCCTGGGCCGCACGCATGTTCGTTACGGCGAACACGACATCGATTTCTCGCAACCGTTTGCGCGGTTAACGATGAAAGAAAGTGTAGCTCGATTTACCGAAAAACAAGTTACAGATGAGAACTTGATGGAATTGTTTGAAGAGCATGTAGAACACCGTCTTATTCATCCGACATTCATTTACGATTTTCCCAAAATCATATCGCCCCTCTCTAAAGCTTCGCCATCAAATCCGTCCGTAGCCGAACGCTTTGAACTCTTCATCGCGGACATAGAATGCGCCAATGGGTTTTCGGAATTAAACGACCCTGTAGAGCAGTATCAACGCTTTCAGGAACAGATGTCCCAGCGCGAGCGAGGCGATGAAGAGGCAATGGTGATGGATGAAGACTACATACGAGCGCTTTCTTACGGTATGCCGCCCGCGGCCGGAATTGGCATTGGTATCGATCGATTCGTCATGCTACTGACCAATTCTCAATCTATTCGTGATGTCATACTCTTCCCGCATCTCCGCCCCGAACGAAAACCTGGTGAGGCTAACTCCGCCGCAGCCAATTCCGTCGATACTAAATCCGCGGAAGTTAAGTCCTCCTCAAAAATGCCGCCTTCAGGTGGCTAGTCCGAAAATCAAGAGCGCCCACCATCGCGCGGAAAACGACCGCGGCTTCGGCGAGAAGCAGCAGGCTCGTTCGAGTATTTGCGGGAGAGGCTCTCAACCTGCGATAGCCACCTCTTCTCCCGCCTCGTCCACGAGTGCCAAGTTTTCTTCCGCCGGTAGCGCTCTCTGTGGCCGGTAGTAGCGCTGATGGTAATAGTAGGAGGCTGATTCGAGCTCTTCGTCAGCGCGATTTAAAACAATGCCCAGTATTCGTTCTCGTGGCAGCTCTTCCAACAGCTTTTCGACCATCGCGGATCGCGTTTTACCGGCATGGACCACAATCAACGCTCGATCAGCGCGATTAATCAGAACGTTTGCATCCGTAAAGATTCCCAGCGGCGGCGCATCAATGATGATGAAATCAAACAGGCGACGCGCTTCGGCGATCACTCCCGCATAAGTTGGGCCAGAGAGCAACTCGGCAACATCATCACGTGCTTTGCCGCCAGGTAGGAGATAAAGTCCTGCGGGATCCAGCCGAACGATCGCCTCCTTTAGACTGAGTTTTCCGCCGAGTACGTCTGAAAGTCCCCGAGGCGCATCTATGGCCAGATACTCCGTGGCACAAGGCTGGCGCAGGTCGCTATCAATAACGAGAGCGCGCACGCCTTCCGTCTGAGCCAGAAGCCAGGCAAGGTTAAGAGCCGTTAAGGTCTTGCCTTCACCCATTCCCGCGCTGGTGATTACAAACGTTCGCACCTGCTCGTGCTCGCCGGCTTGTAGGATTCTGGTGCGAAGCGAACGAAATTGTTCACAGTAGGCAGAACGCGGCTGCGTGATGGCGACGAGATGAGGCTCGACGCGCGCCGCGGCAACGTCGTAAGAGACGAAATCCGTTGCGCGCGCTGGCCTGGCAGCGTCCAAAGTTGCCCCCACAACACTCGACGCTGTTCCGCCGGGGAGTGCCGTCCCCGCGAGTGCATTCGAAGTGTGCGCAGTGAACGCTGAACTTTTCACGGCATCTTCCGCACGGGCAAGGATGGAAGAGACAGTGAATAGCTGCTCTTCAATCTGTTTCGCCGAAGGGACTATGCGATGAGTGCGGAATTCTCCGCTAGACGAGGAATCGTGTGGCTGTCGCAGCCTGGGGCCATTTGGCTCCGCAGCTCCGCGCCTCAATGCATCATAAACTCTGCCCATTAGTTCTCCTTAGTAGGACAGACATTCTTGTTTGTCTTCTCTTCCGAACCGGCCGTGACAGGCGGAAAGCGTTTCTTAGTAGGACAGACATTCTTGTCTGTCTTCCCTTCCCGAACCGGGCCATGACAGGCTGGAAAGCCTGTCCTACTTTTCTGTCCTAGTCGGATGGTCCGGCACCAGCTGCCCAAAGTTCCGCGCGGCCATATTCCGAAAAAATCCTGGCAGGTAGTTCTCTCTCTTCGGCGGCCTGCAGCCCGCGGTCAGGACGCGGCAACATGTCAAAACTTTCCGCCACCTCTTCGATGATCGAGCGGCCAATAGTTAGATCGCCGGTGGCGTAACCGGCCAGCAAGGCGTTATCACAGAGGTTGTTTATGTTGCGGGGAATGCCTTCGGTGCAGCGATAGATGTAATCAATGGCCTCCGGTGAAAAAATATCGGTGCGCTCAGCACCGCTGACGAGTAGCCGGGAGGTTATGTACCGATCAGTCTCCTCGACATTGGGCAGCGGTTTAATTACACAACGAAGAGCGACTCGTTGCTTGAGTTGGCGAAGATCAGGATTGTTCAAAACCTCGCGCAATTCCGGCTGGCCGGTGAGAACAATTTGAAGTTGCTTGGCGGTGTCAGACTCGAAGTTTGAAAGCAAACGAATTTCCTCGAGCACGTTGGGTGAAAGCCCCTGCGCTTCGTCAATGATCAAGACGGTACGCAGGCCGCGCGAATGCCGCGATTCGAGAGCGTGGCCGAGAGAGACAAGCAGCTCCGGCTTCGTTTCCCACTTTTGCACATCGAGCAAAGTCGCCACGTGCTGGTAAAAGTCCGTGACCGACAAACGCGGGTTGAATATGTAGGCGACCAAAACCGTACGGTCCAGTCGCTGCATCATCCATCGCAGTATCGTTGTCTTGCCTGTACCAACTTCGCCTGTCACCACGACCAGGCCCTTGCCACTTTCAATTCCGTAGTGCAGGTTGGCCATTACTTCCGTGTGCGATGGAGTAAAGTAGATGAAGCGCGGATCGGGAGTCAGCGCGAATGGCAATTCTTTTAGTCCGTAGAATTCTGCGTACACTTTTAACCTCCAAGTCCGGTCTGCTGTCGTCTCCGGATCGTTTTCATCTAATCACACTGGATTGCGAAGCGCCCGAATACCTGCGTTAGCTTCAAAGTAAGCCTCAATGCAGGAATGGCTAGAAACATTGCTGCAACCGCAGTCG
>JALYXE010000568.1 GCA_030947265.1 Acidobacteriota bacterium | reverse complement strand
TCGTGCGAAGCATCGCTAACAAATTGCCGTAATTGCCGAACCACAGAATCGAATTTTGAAAATAGATTATTAAAAGCTCGCGAAAGCTGCCCGAGCTCATCGCTTTCATTTTTGACCAACAGTGGCGTCCAGATCTCTCTTGATTCAGCATTCTGGAGTCTCGAACTCATGTCAATCGCATGGCGGGTTAATTCGCTGATCGGACGCAAACTGCGACCAACGTACCAGATGGAAAGCAACCCCGTCACTAAGACACTGATGGGCAGGAGCGATAGGATCATTGCGCGAAAACTGAAAAGTGCCTGCTCCGCTTCTTTGTTGGGCATCGCGACAACGAGAAAATACGTTGCCTTCGCCCGTTGAAACGGCAAAGAAACCGCTCGAAGGTTACCAAGCTTCGAATTTTTGAGGCTGTGGAACGTCTCGTGACTACGATCTAATTGCGCGGTTCCTAGTTGAAGTTCCTTGCTCCGCAGGTTTGCAGACTCCTGTATGAGGTTGCCTGAAGCATCAAGAAGGGCAAAGTATTCGCCTGGGATATTAAGCTTTGTGACATCGTCTTCGAAAGGCGCATCCGAACGCTCGAACTTTTCCTCGCCAGGATCCGGAATGAGCTCTGCCAGCACCGGCCGCGCTTCGCCGAGAAGACGCTCATCCAACTGAGCGTGAACAATGTGGCTGAAGAAAAGATAGGAGACCAAGTAGGCGCCGGTCAATAATAATCCGACGAGCGTCGTAAAGGACACCATCATCCGGAATCGCAAAGATGATCTGTCCATCACTCAGGTAACCCGATCTTATAACCAGCACCGCGGACAGTTTGTATCAATCGAGGGGGCTGGTCGCGATCAATCTTATCTCGAAGCCGACTGATATACACCTCGACGAGATTACTGTCTCTGTCAAACTGCAGACCCCAAACGTATTCGATGACTTCGCTGCGAGTAACAGGGTTAGGAGCGCGTGCGAGCAGCAACTCAAGCAGCAGAAACTCCTTCTTTGAAAGTGCGATTACAGATCCACTTCGCTTGGCGCAGCGGTTGCGAGTATCGAGCTCTAGGTCTGCATAGCTCATTGTTGTGCTCCGCTCGCTTAGTCCTCGCCGTACGAGGGCACGCAATCGAGCGAGTAGTTCTGAAATCGCAAAGGGCTTCACCAGGTAATCATCGGCGCCGGCGTCAAGCCCTTCCACTCTCTGTTCGACCAAGCTCTGAGCTGTTAACATCAGAACCGGAGTCCGCAGGCCTAATCGCCGCAGTCTCTGGCAAACTTCTATTCCGTTCAGTCCTGGAAGGAGCACATCCAACAATATTGCGTCATAATGACAGGCTGTCGCCAGTTGCAGCCCATCGGGACCGGTGAGAGCAATATCAACGACGTAGGCATTCTCCCTCAATGCTCTTGAAATGATCCTTCCTATCTTGGGTTCGTCTTCGATAAGTAGCACGTGCATTTGGGTTTTTAAAATCTGGGCGGCTGCTCATCTGCACTTTGCCGGCAAACAGATGGTTGCGGCCAGGCGTTCCGGAACGAATTCATCTAAACAGAAACCAGCACACAACGAAAATAACAACTAGCAGCGACACTTGAGCTGTGGTCCTCCTCAGTTGGCTTGCGGCTGCTCTCCGCCCAGTGCCTTTGCATTTTGGGCCAACATAGTGGAACAATCTTCGCCGGTGCCACTGCAAGTAGTGCAGGTGAACCCGCGCCGCGGTTCATTGACACGATGCGTAAGATCTAGTTCGTTCTCATGCCCTGGATTCGTCTTGCCAAGTTGCTCCGTTCTCCTTCGGTACCGTGGAATCGATCGGCTAGATACTTGCGTGCAGAAGGCGATTGCTTTGATCATCAGAATGGTGCTTCAAAATGAGGCATGACTGCTCTCGTAATCGAAGCCTAAAGCTAGCCGGCTCCCAAACGAAGATTATTAACGAAAGATAAAAGTTGACAAGGCGGGTCCCCAAATCCGCGGTTCATTCGCGTGCAGCACCGCTGGTTATCGCTTCTCAATCGTTTTATCAATCGCCGCCGCTCGCGGACCACTCAGATCGGCGCTGGCCTCGGGCGTCTATGGACTTGCCTGGTCTGTGTATTTGCGAACGTCGTCGCGGAAGGGAAGTGACATTCGAAAAGAACACTGCCATAGCGATTCGCTTTGGAGCGCCTCTGAGAAATCGATAGCTGCGGATCCCTAACTCAGCGCCGGAATCGCTGCTCCTGGTTTATGTCAAGAGCGATGATCGCTTCTGGGCTGAACCCAATTTATTAGGTTTTATCTTTCATTAATAATATCCCCTCTCCTGCGCCTTACAGTTGAGGCAGTGGCAGGAGAAGCAACCGGCCAAGCTGTTGAACGGGGTCAGATAATTTCCACGTTCATGGGACCAGCCGATCCTCGGTGGACTCGTTTTCTGGAGCGTACGCCGCACGACTTTTACCATATTCCGTCCTATGCGCTCGTAGCTTCTAAATACGAGAATGCAACGCCCGTCGCATTCTACGCTGAGGTCGGCAAGAGTTCCTTTTTATTGCCTTTGCTGGTCCGTTCCATACCTGAATACCTAGGGGCTCCAAAAACTTGGACGGACGCGGCTAGTCCGTACGGCTACGCAGGACCTCTCCTTAGCGGTGTGGATGATCCAGAAGCGCTTCAGCTATTACTAA
>JALYXE010000539.1 GCA_030947265.1 Acidobacteriota bacterium | reverse complement strand
GAAATCTTCCTGTTCCTTAACGAGCCGCTCGTTAACCGGCGCGATCGATTCGCCTTCGCCAGTAATTTCTGTCGTGACGCCCATCATCACCTTGCTCATCGCGCGCGGGTCGATTAGCAGAAAGGTTTCCGACTGGCCCAACATATCAATAAAACCGGGAGCCACGACCATACTTGACGCGTCGATCACGCGGGTGGCGCGGGCACCCTTTAACTTGCCGATGCGAACAATCCGATCATCCTTGATCGCGAGATCGGCGTCGAAGCCGGCGCGGCCCGAGCCATCAATGACCCGTCCGTTCTTGATTAGCAGATCGTATTGGGGTGGCGAAGTCGTCGTGGCGTCTGACGCTAAAGAGAATAGAAGCATGCTCGCGAGAATCATTGAAAGTGAAATCCTGATAAACATCACTTGACCTTTTAGTGGAATTGATGGAGCGATGAATCGTAATTGTTACAAATGTAAATGTCTAGATTCTGAGTCTTAAGAGGGGGGGTGAACCGCCCTGAACTTCCCAACCTCGAGACTTCAATCAGGCCCTTCCTAATGTTGGTGGAAGGGCTTTCAATCTGGTTCTGATGATCAACTGCGATCAGCTCCAGGTTGGGAAGGGTGGTTTACCCCCGGCTTCGATCCTGCGTAGAATCCAACGTCATGACAAGCGACCCCGTAAAACTAGGACAAATTGCTGAAGCCACCGGTGGAAAGTTATCCGGAGACAACGGCGCCGTTGTAACCGACGTTAGCCACGATTCGCGCCGCGCTGGTCCAGGCACTTTGTTTGTCGCCGTTCGCGGTGGATTGTTCGATGCGCATAAGTTCATTCCGCAGGTTATTAAACAAGGCGCCGTCGGGGTTATTTCTGAACTCCAGTCACCGGAAAAACTGCAGTCAGGAAGGGGGCATGCCCCCGCCTCCTTCGCCTGGCTTCAAGTGGAAAATGTAAGACGCGCAATGGCGTTGGCCGCGGCCGAGGTGCACCATCATCCGTCGCGAGAGCTAAAGCTTGTCGGCATCACGGGAACAAACGGAAAAACCACGACCGCCTACCTTGTAGCTTCAATTGCGGAGGCTGCGGGAGAACCGGTGGCGATGACTGGTACGGTGGAATATCGACTGGGGCCCGAACGCCACAAGGCAGAACGCACCACCCCGGAGGCCACCGACATGCAACGAATGCTGCGCCGGGCGGTTGAGATTAGTTGCAAGACTGCGGTCATGGAGTGTTCTTCACAGGCGATGGATTTTCATCGCTGCGATGCGTTGCAATATGCCGTGGCTGTCTTCTCTAACCTGACTCGCGATCATCTTGACTATCACAAGACGATGGAGAACTACTGGTATGCGAAGCAGCGTCTATTTGATGGCAGGCTCGGCTCGAGGCCCCGTGTGTCGATTATCAATGTGGATGATACGTACGGCGTTGAGCTTGCGTCGCGGCTGGAAAACGAAGGTCTGCGCGTCATTCGTTATGCGGTTAAATCAGACGCAGACGTCACGGCAAGAAACGCGGAGTTTTCACTCGAGGGCATGAGCTTTAATTTGAAAACCCCCGTTGGTGAGAAAGAGTTTCATTCGCCGTTGGTTGGTCCGCCGCACATCTATAACACGCTGGCGGCCGTCGCTAGCGGACTGGCGCTGGGCTATGGTCTTGATGTTATTACCGAAGCTCTTGAGAAATGTACCGGCGCGCCGG
This sequence comes from Acidobacteriota bacterium, assembly GCA_030947265.1. Classification (GTDB taxonomy): domain Bacteria; phylum Acidobacteriota; class Blastocatellia; order Pyrinomonadales; family Pyrinomonadaceae; genus PSRF01. The sequence continues at coordinate 11,998 of JALYXE010000539.1, read as the reverse complement.
GCCGTTTCGAGCGCGTGCCGCATGACGGAGACTTTGCGGTCGTCGTGGATTACGCGCACAGCGACGACGCGTTGCTAAACGTCCTGCGCACTGCACGCGAGGTTACAAAAGGAAAGATCATTACGGTTTTCGGTTGTGGCGGTGATCGCGATCCCTCAAAGCGAGGGCCGATGGGCGAGGCGGCGGGGAGCTTGAGCGATGTTGTAATTCTGACTTCTGATAATCCGCGAACAGAGGATCCCGAAAAGATACTTGCCGATGCGGAGCAGGGAATTAAAGAAACGGGCAAGCCTTACCGAAAGATTGCCGACCGGCGCGAAGCAATTCATGAAGCGATTTCAGAAGCGCGCAGCAACGATTTAGTTTTGATCGCCGGCAAGGGCCACGAGGATTATCAAATCATTGGCCGGGAAGTTTTCCACTTCGATGATAAAGAAATTGCCCGCGAGGCTCTGCTGCTGCGCCGGTAGTCAACTGTTTGGCCTCAATGGTTCGCCGGTCTAATCGGTCGGTTCGACGTGATGACTTCCTCGCGACCAGATCCAATAAACCGGAAGACCCAGCGCTATCAGACCGATGCCCGCGAGCGGCGGGTTACGCGCCAGGGTTCCAAGACCGGAAAGCAGGTGTCCATGCATTATCAGCGCCGCACCATTGGCGGCATCTTCGCGAACTCCCAGGAGAGTGGTACCAAGAATCAATGCCGTAGCCAATAGAAAAAGAATCGGCACGACCGGATACCCCCAGGCGCGATAAGGCCGGTCAGCTTCGGGCATTTTGTGCCGGAGAATGAAAACGGCAGCGGTGACCAGTCCATAGAAGATCCACAACCCGAAGATCGCGTAGTCCGTCAAGATGTCGAACGATGACGAAAATGCGATTACTAGTATGCAAGCCCAGATGGCCTGCACGATGAGAGCACCTGTCGGAACGTGAGTCCGCGGTGATACTTTGGACAAACTGCGCAGGAATAGCCCGTCTCGGGCCATCGCGTAAGGCACCCGAGCACCCGTAAGAATCGAAGTATGGAGCGTGCCGAATGTTGATGAGAGCAACGCGGCCGCGATAAAGCTGATCGCCAGCGGTCCCAGAAACTGTTTGGCAACTTCGGTAGCCACTGACGACTTTGTTGAAATGCTCGCTATTGCGGTAGGCGTAAGCGCATAAAAATAGGCGACGTTAGCGAGCAGGTAGAGCGCCATGATCAGAATCGTCCCACCTATTAAAGCGCGCGGAAGATTTCGACCGGGGTTTTGAACTTCGCCGGCTACCAGCGTCACGTTGTTCCATCCGTCGTACGCCCATAATGCACCGAGCATGGCGGCGATGAAGCCGCCAAAGCCAAATCTGGCGGCAGCACTGACGTTTTCACAAGTGCCGCCGACATTCGACATCATCAGGTGCGACCAGTCCGCGCTACGCGCGAACAGAAAGGCCCCGATACCGACTAGCAATACAAGAGCGATCTTGATTCCTGATAGAACCGTCGCGACGCCGCCGCTGACCCTAACCGCAAGACAGTTAATTCCTGTGACGATTAAGATAGACGCCAAAGCGACAACCTGCAATTTTCCGAACGGGACGGGATGACCCAACACAGTGGTGGAAAAGAAATCTCCGGCAAGCGCTCCACCAATCATGATGTTCAGGAACAGAGCGAACTGAACACCGAGGGCAGCCTGGGACCCGGCTTTGCCTATAAAGAAGGACATCCAACCGAATAGAAAGCCCCACGGTCGACCATATGCCTCGCGCATGAAAACATATTCACCACCGGCGCGTGGCATCATTGCCGCTAGTTCCGCATAACTCAAAGCACCGGCCAGCGATAGGAAGCCAGCCACGACATAAACGAGAAGAACCATTCCCGGCGTGCCGACGTTGCAGGTCATCACGCGCGCCTTCAGAAATACTCCGGTGCCGATGACGTTGCCGACGACAATTGAGATTGCCGCAATCAGCGACAGTCCGCGGATAAGTTGAGTGTTCCCTGGCTCAGCCATAGTTGAAATTGTCGGCTTCAGAGTTTGTTCGGTAGATGGTTATTATCACTGCTAAAAAACATTTTTAGGCTGCTCGCCGGGCTCTTGTTTTACCTATGAGTGCTTGTGCAGCTGCCTCGCCGGTTACTACTGCACCTTCCATGAATCCCTGCCAATCGGCCAGATGTTCACCAGCGAAGAGAACTTTTCCGTGGGGTTCCTGCAGCACTGGCCGCAGCGTAAACCACTGACCCGGGCGATAGAAGGCGTAAGCGCCTCGTGTGTATTCATCACGCTGCCAGGCAACCGATTTAATGTTGCGCGCGAGCGCCGGTGCGCGCTCGTTAAGCGGTAGAAGATCCCGCGTAATGATGTCGTTGCGCCTAAGACTATTCTGCGCGGCAAGCACATCGGCCTTCTCCCCGATAGCATAGCTGCAAAGGATGCCTTGCTGTCCCGGCTGAGCCTTGGTGCTGTGAAAATAGTAATGCGAGGTAACATCACTAACCAGCGAGAAATCTTCCGCGCCCCAGAAGCGCTCGTTGAAAAGAACGCAGTTTTTTATGATGCGCGCGTATTGAAGTTTTTCGGCGGCGGCGCTGTGCGCAGATGGGAGCGGGGGATCGAAACTGATCTTATCCAGTGTGCGGGCCGGCAGGGTACAGATACAGGCATCGCCCACGAAAGTTCGGCCACCGGCCGTCACGGTTAAGCTTCCGGCTCTCTGCTTGATCTTCCAGACCGGCACCCCGGTATGGATCGCGTCATTGCCAACGCGTGCAGCAAGCGCCTGTACCAAACGAGAGTTGCCGCCTTCCATCTTGTAGTCCATTTCATTAGCCGGACTGGATTCGAAATACTCAGCCGCTGCCGCATAAGCTGAGACCATCCGGATCGTCTCGCCGAAATCCGTGCTGTCTTGCAGGTCGCGAAGCAACAGGTCGTCTTGGGTGAAGCCTATCTCTTCCAGCCAGGTCCACCAATCATACTGGTCCAATCGCAGTCGGTCTTCGGGCCTGTAACTGTGATAAGTCTTTCTGAACTTCTCGAAAGAAGTTTTAGCCTGCGGCGAGAAATCCCATTGGCCAGGCCGCTTGACCACTCCGTCACGCATTAGCCACGCTTGAAATCGATGATCCGTTAGCGTTATTCCGCAATCGTGACAGAGCGCTTTCATGCGCTCGTGACTTTCACCCACCCATTCGCCGCCGAGTTCGCAAACGAGCTCAGGGTTCTCTTTGAAGCTGAAAGAAGACACACGACCACCAATACGCTCTCTGGCTTCGAGAACAGTAACGTTCCAGCGCGCCTGCTTCAGGGCGTAGGCCGCAGCCAGGCCGGAGAGGCCGGCGCCGATAACGATGCACGAATAAGCGTGGCGTTGAACATAAGGACTGGCCAGCGGGCCCTGCGGGCGGCCCGCGAGTGGAGCAGGCAATACAAGCGGCGCACCAACGGCCGCAAGGGCGGCGGTCTTAAGGAAGTCACGGCGAGTGGTCGCCCGAGTTTTCCTCGGCCGCGTCTTTACCATACGTCGCCCCGAAGTAGGTCTTCATAGGAATCGCGTTTGCGGATTTGTTCTACTTCGCCCTGTTTGCGGATCATCACCGCGGCGGGGAGAGGCCGGCCGTTGTAGGGAAACATTTGCGCGAGCGAATAGGCGCCGCAGTTGAGCAGCGCGAGCACTTCGCCCGGGCCGACGTTCGCAGGAAGTTTGCGATAGTCAGGCAATCGCCCGCAACGCTCTATGTCAAAATAAACATCACCTGAATCGCAGAGCGGTCCGGCAACTTTGTAATCGCTCTCATGGGGTTCGCCCGCGCGGGTCGCCGAGATAGTGTGGTAATACCATTTGTAGTTGTTCATCGAAAGCATGAGGTTATAACCGGCGTCAGTGAGGAGCCACACATCTCCAGTTTCCGGCCTTTGTTTCATATTGAGAACGGTAGTTAGCACCAGGCCTGCATCGGCAATTACGCTCCGACCCGGCTCGAGCAGGATAGTAGTGCGATCGAGCAGGTGTTCAGCCTCGGCGTCGCGGGCTGAGTCGCGCGCTACGCGGAGAGCCTCGGAGAGAACTATTGCGGGTTCCAGATTAGCTCCCAGCATGGCGCGTTCATGTTCAGGGAGCTGATCAGCTTGCGAGCGATCGCGAAGGTAGTTAACCGGAATGCCGCCGCCCAGGTTGATGTGCTCGAGTGTGTGTCCCGTCTCTCGATGGATGGCGACGAGATGCTCCCACATGCCTCGAAAAGCTTCGGCAAAGGGTTCAACGTCCGGTGTTTGTGAGCCAACGTGTATGTGAATGCCGCAAACATGTATTAATTCGGGGTTCTGTAAACTGCGCCGGAAAGCCTCCAGCACTTCGGACGACGAGATGCCAAACTTCGAAGTGAGCAAAGCCGTCTGCAAACCCAGATGCGAGCGGGTTCCTATCTCGGGCACCAGACGGAGGGCGATACGCGCAGGTTTAAATCGCTCGCTGGAAGCCGTACGAACCCGTCTTACGGCCGCTTCAACCAGGCCTATCTCATAGATGGAGTCGACGTTGATGGCATAAATGCCTGCGGTGACCGCGTCGTCCAACTCACTCGCGCTCTTGCTGGTGCCGTTGAAGATGATCTGATCAGGACGAAAGCCGGCGCGAAGCGCCTTGAAGAGTTCACCGCCGCTATTGACCTCGACGTCAATGCCCGACTCGAGCACCGTCCGAAGTATGGCCATATTAGAATTCGCCTTTGAGGCATAGAAAAACCGAATCGGGTGGGCAACCGATTCAGCTGCTGATTTTAGGCGATTGACGTTGGATCTAATACGTGGCTCGGAGAAAACAAAAAGTGGGGAATCGTGTTTACGAATTAACTCGATGGCATTTGCGTCGTTGATAGTCAGCTGGCCATCGCGCACTTCCAGGTAGTCTGGAATGGCCCAAGCCGGAGTCGTAGAAGCTACGATGGTTGCCATCTCTTAACTCTCTCGGAGGAACAGATTACTCCCTATGAATTGGAGCGAAGATAGACAGGGGTGATCAAAGCGTCAAGCTTGTTACCCATGAAGAAGCAGCCGCAGATCTACGTGGATAAACGCGGATACGATCAAAATAAGAATTGGAGGCGACGACGCAGCTTGCTATAACCTCTTTTTCCTTATCCGCGTTTATCCGCGGAGATCTGCGGCTTGTTCTCTGTCGACGCACCGTTGCTAAGTTTCCTCAGCACCTCGCGAACCTGTTTGTAATGACGTAGTTCGTGATACCCGACAAACGAGATGGTGGCTACACCGTCAATGTCACCCAAAAACGGATGCTTGAAAATGATGCTTCTGAAACGATCTTTGCCGTGGGTCGCGCAAAGCATTTTCAAAGCATTCCGGGCGCGGTTAAAGTTTTCGATCACTACATCTTTTGCCGGCGCATCCAACGGCTTTACAGCCTTTGGAGCTTTAACGCGAATGAGACGAATCGAAACGATAGAAGTTGGTATCAGTCTGCGAAGAAGTCTGACTCGCTGCGGTGGACCGCCTAAAGCTCGTTCCAGATCTTTAAGCACACGCTCTTCAACGAGACAAAGGTGCTGCACTATTTCGGCCACACTCCATTCGTTATTTGAAGGTCGTTGGGAAAACAGTTCCCCGTTTAGCGGAGTGATCGTTCTAATTAGTTTGTGGTGGACCGAATCCAGTCGCTTCAACGGCTTTTTCATCGCTGGAAGTAGCACCGAGTTGCGTCGCGACAGGTTGAGCGCAAACGAACGATTAATTCAACGGCGAACCGAAGTTATATACGAGTACTCCCGTAACTTTCACCGGCTCTCCCATTAATAATGTAGGTGAAAATTTTGCCCGGAACGCGGCATTGACCGCGGCTTTTTGTAACATTGGAGGTCCCGAGACAGCATATGCCGTAATTACATCTCCCTGTTCGTCAACTGTCACCTGGACCGTCACTCTGCCGGCGGCGCCGGCGGCTTTGGCCTCAGGAGGATATTCTGGTGCCGGGAAGCTGTATGCTTTGCCATTTAGCACGCCGCCAGAAATGGGCGCACGCTTTGACGGTTGCGGAACCGGCAGGTTCGTTCCATCCTGCTTCGGGTCTGTGGGCGCGTTAGGGACAGCCTCGGAATCGGGTATTTCGCCAGGATTGGCTCTGATTACAGAGGGTACATTGCCAGGCGCGGCGGCGGGAGACTGAATGGCGACTGTCGTCGCAGCCTCACCAGACTTTTGCGGAAGCGCGAACGAACTGAGAAACTGATCCTGAATAGAATCATCTTTTTTCGAATTCAAGTAGACGATGGCGTAGAAGCGCTTCCTGGTCGCATAGACCTGCGCACTTCCAGAGAGATCGCCGATAGTCATGCGGTATTCGCGTCCTGAGTTTCCCTGCAAGGTCTTCTCGCCCACAAGCGTGAGCTTGGCAATTGCACCTTTGCGAACCTTTGATGGAAATAAGTTTTTGAAGGCATCGACGTAGGAGTTGACTCTCTGCATCTCTGAATACATCGCAGGATTTGATTTGATTCCGCTCATAGAAACTACCGCGAAGACTGGACGACCCGGAGTATTTGAGAGGTAAACACGCGTATTCAACTCCATCTTGTGATATGGCTCCTTGCCGGATTCAACGGCGGAGCCTTTGGGCATGAGCACGGAAAACTCCTCGCCATCTGGCCTAAGCGTTTCCCAATCGGAAGTGTTCGTGGTCGTCGCTTTGTTTGGCGATGCTTCAGAGCTTACGGACGTTTGTCCCGCAACCGGCAGGAAGACTGCCAATATGAGCAAAAGAATGAGCGATGGGAGTTTGAAACGAAACAATTTCATGCCTCTATACTCCTTTTGAAGATCCTGAACAATCCGCCGATTACGCAGATTACACAGATTCGAAAACGAAAAGCAACTTGACAACAAGGCAGCGCGAAAGCGATTAGCTAACCCTGTTACGTTTTTGGTTTATGAATCTGCGTAATCTGAGTACTCTGCGGATACTTCAAAATAGGATTTACTATACTCCAGTTGAATTCACGACTAAAGTTGTCCTACCATCTCGGCCGGATTCCAGTAAGCGTGCAAAGTTTGAATCTTTCCTGCCTCATTCACTTCAAAAACATCAATGCCTTCAAAGTGCACCTTTCGGCCCTGCTTGCTGACGCCGCGTCCTGTCCATTTCACTGCGGCTCCCTTGCCCGCGATGAAAACCTGATCCTCGGTCAAGCCTACCTCCTTGAAGGCGGCCGTAATAGTCTGGAAAAACTCCCCGAGTTTTTCATGACCTTTAGTCGGAGGCGCGCCCACTGGATCATAGCTGATGGCATCTGGCGCAAAGGTGTTGACCCACGCTTGCTGGTCCATAGCCCGGAGGGCATGGAAATATGCTTTAACTACTTTGGACACAATCTCAGGCGACATTGCTATTTTTCCTTTCCTTTCGGTTTGCACCAAAACCCGGCGCAGTATTTTCCCAGAAGCCGACTTGGGAATCTTATCGATAAATTCCACACTGCGTATTTTCTTGTGCGGCGCCACCCGTGTGGCAACAAAATCCATAATCTCTGCAGGAGTGGCCGCTCCTTTAAGGACTACGAAAGCCTTCGGCACTTCTCCTGCTTCATCATCAGGACACGGAATTACTGCAGCATCGGCCACCTGAGGGTGCGTCAGCAACACTGCTTCCAGCTCCGCCGGCGGCACCTGGAAACCCTTGTATTTAATTAACTCCTTGGCGCGATCAACGATGTAGAAGTGTCCGTCATCATCTGCGTAACCAATATCACCAGTGTGAAGCCAGTGCTCTGCATCTATCGTTTCCGCAGTTGCATCCGGACGATTCAAGTAGCCCTTCATTACTTGCGGACCACGAACGCAAATTTCGCCTTCCTTGTTCGGCCCAAGCGATTCACCGGTTTGTAGATCGATCACCATGCATTCGGTGTTCGGTGCGGGAACTCCGACCGAGCCAAACTTCACCTGGGCAGGATCAGCCGGTGAAGAATGAGTGACCGGACTAGTCTCCGTCAATCCGTAGCCCTGGCGGACCTCACAACCGAGGCGTTGCATGCAAGCTCGCGTCAGGTTTTCATCAAGCGGCGCGGCGCCCGAAAATATGGTTTTCAGTTTCGGCAATCTGTAGTTATCAACCAGCGCGTTCTTGCTTAGCGCCAGCACGATCGGTGGTACGAGATGAGCCAGCGTTACCTGATAGTCCTGGACTGTTTGCAAGAATTTTTCGAGGTCAAAACGCGGTATTGTCACTATTGTTGCGCCCTGGTAGAGACCCATGTTCAGCACCACCATCAGGCCATAAATATGAAACAGCGGTAACACACAAATCAAAGTGTCGTTCTCGGTGAAGTATTGAAGACCTTCCATCTGGCACATATTGGCAACCAGATTGTAGTGAGTAAGCATTACGCCCTTCGGGAGGCCGGTAGTGCCGCTCGAATAAGGGAGCGCGACCAGATCTTCGCGAGGGTTGATAATCACTTCGGGAATGTGCTCATCGCTTTCCAGGAGAGAAGTGAAAGGAGTTGTCCCCTCGATTACGCGAGGTTCACCTCCATTATCAAAAACAAACAACTCCTCCAGCTTTGCTTTACCTGCAATTTTACTGACCCTCTCAACACACTGAGGAACGGTGACCAGAAATCTTGCTCCAGCATCTTCTAGTTGATGTGCAATTTCGTGCTCGGTGTATAGCGGGTTGATGGTGGTACTGATTCCACCAAGACATGCCACGGCGTGGAAGGCTATTGCATATTCTGGCAGGTTGGGACTAAGAATTCCGAAGACATCGCCTTTCTTAAAACCACGTTTAGTGAGACCGGCCGCGACGCGTGAAATTGATTCAGCAAGTTTGGCATAAGTCACGACGCGACCAGTAGGTCCGTCGATCAGCGCAGGTTTGTCGCCACACTCTTTCGCTTTTCGCAAAACGAAAGATGTTATCGGCACCTCGGGAATAGTAATTTCTGGAAAAGGACCACGAAAGATCATGGTTTGGGGTAACGCAAACTGTCGGTTTGCGAAATCGTTCCATTATTGCTGCGTGGATAGCTTATCAACAGGACGCAAACTAACAGTTTGCGTTACGAAGTCCGTGCAAGCCGGCAGCCTGCATTACATAGGTCAGCGCCCGCTACCTTATCAGGTGACCCCGCTTCCGCAAAAGGTTTATATTTGAGGTTCGCAGGACAGACTTCAGTCCGAATTCAGTAATAGCCATCACCAAGAAAGATGGAGTTCGGTACGTCTCAAAAAATCATGCCGGAATCAGGAGCATGCCCACTGAATGTAATCTGCCTCGCGACGTACTTCAAAGGTGGCGACTTTATTCGCGAGTGTAAGCGTCTTGGTTGTCACGTCATACTAATAACCAAGGAAAAGATGCTCAGGGAAGATTGGCCCCACGAGAGTCTTGACGATCTGATAGCGGTGCCAAATGATGCTGGTCCGGCGTTGTTTATTGATCTGATTGCCTTTCTGGCGAGGAAGGTTAAACCTGATCGAGTGGTCGCGCTTGAGGAGTTTGACGTAATGACCGCGGCTCTGATTCGGGAACACTTTTGCCTTCCCGGAATGAGCAGCTCAATAGCCAAAACTTTTCGCGACAAGTTCAGAATGGCTGAAAGCGCAAAAGTTGCCGGACTCGATGTTCCCGAATTCGTTCCCTTAATAAATCCGGACGACATCCGGGAATTCATAGAACGCGTGGCGCCGCCGTGGATAATTAAACCTCGTTCGGATGTTTCCGCAATCGGGATTCGTAAGGTAAATGATCCTGCTGAAGTGTGGCGTGTTCTCGACGAGCTTAATGGACGAGAAAACCTACGCGAAAGAGCCTCTTACTACTTGTTGGCGCAGTTCATTCCCGGCGAAGTTTTTCACGTTGATTCCATTGTTAATAGTGGTCGAGTTGTCTTCGCCGGAGCAAACAGGTACGGCCGGCCGCCTCTGGAAGTGGCGCATCAAGGCGGCGCCTACATCTCGCGAACGATCGCGCATGGTTCCGACAACGAAAAGAGACTGTTTCAAATAAATCGGAAGCTGATTAGGAACATGGGTTTGGAACGAGGCGCGGCACACGCGGAGTTTATTAAGAGCGATGCTGACGGGCGTTTCTACTTTTTGGAGATTGCAGCGCGAGTAGGCGGCGCCTACATTGCTGACGTTTTGGAAACTGCCTCCGGTCTCAACTTGTGGCGGGAATGGGCCCGGATTGAGATCTGCGACTTCGAACAGAAGCCCGACCGTAAGGGAGGGCTTAGCAGTAACAGACTCAAGCCGCTCAGAAACGAGTACGCGGGCATCGTTCTGTCTCTTTCCAGGCAGGAGCATCCCGACACCTCGGCTTACGACGCTGCGGAGATCATCTACCGCGTTAAGAAGCGCCATCATGCTGGTTTGATTGTGCGGTCTAAGAAACTGGAACGTGTAGAAGAATTGCTCACGCACTACGCCGCCCGTTTCGCCGAGGATTTCGTAGCCATCGTCCCGCCACTAGAGAAAGCAGAGTGAGTTGCTTTGTGGCAGTGCCGCCTGATGTGCGGACGGCTCCATGAGCCTCGTGTTGAAACTCAAATTCTTTACGCCAAAGGCATTACATAACTTACCCCAGGGTATCACCCTGGGATTGAGTATATTTATTCATCGCTACGCTGAAAGCGTTGAATACCCTCTCAACAATGAAATTGTCAAACCCTTTCCAGGGTATGGACCAGCCTGCCTCATTTCCCGGCGTGGTATGCCGGGCTAAATTATCGAACGCCTTCGGCGTATCTGATGCTCAGACGAGTTTTGACCCTGACTCTCTGGCCTTCCATTTAACGAGGCATCAAATGGATCAGGGCTAAGCCCGGGGTTTGGGCGCGCGGTCCCCAAGACTGTTAATGGCACTCTTCAGTGGGACGCACCGCCTCCGCGCATCAGGCGGAAGAGCCGCGTCCTCTGAAGCAATACCGATTGCTCAGATTTTTGTCAGTCCCCAGATGTCGACGCTGATCTCTTCGCAGTAATGCTGTAGCGGTTCGCCTTCCGGCGCGGGTAGGCCGTGAGATTCGATCATGCTCGAGCTAAGGGAAATTAGTTTGGCTCTTTTCAAGGGCCATGGCTGGTGATGAATGCGCGCGCGGTACAGTTCGCCGTCGCATTCGCTGTAAAGACAGTAACGCTCGGTTAAGAAAAATTCGAGTGAACCGGGCTGCGAGGTCGGGAGCGCCTGACCAATCTTCCACGATGCCTGAAATTGGGCCGGTGGGTCGTCGGTGCGAACTAAAGAATAGTCGATCTTTTCGTTCTTCTCTTCCAACTCTATTTCAGCTTTGAAATAGGGCAGATAGTAAAATGTTCGTGCGCCGAGGACGGCGGCCGAGCTGTTGCAATCGAGCGAGAAGAACCAAACTCCAGGCACGTTGTCGAGATAGACGTAAGTACGCAAGTTTAGCTCGTGTGCCGAGCTCAGGCCGGGCACCGGCGGAAGGAACGGAGGCAATGCGCGAATGTCCCACATTGTAAACGGCGTGATGGCGATCCATGCAGCGCCATCGAAGGCATCGATTTCAAGAGCTTCGGGAATTAAGGGGCGAAGCAACTTTTCGTCGATGCGCCAATGCATGAAGAGAAGCTTGCCCCAGTTCTGATGCATGATGGGTCGCCCTGCGGGGCGGTCGCGCACAGCAAGTCGTTCGGCATTTGAGGGCTCCCCTGAGCTGTTTCTTTCCCCCATAATTCTTGACCAGGCACCCGAAGAGAATCTATATTCCGCTCTAAGAGTCAATCAATTCAATCAAGTCGGACAATACTGCTTTATCCGAAGCGATAGAGTGTTGGCGCCGCTAAATCGAAAGCTATTGTCCTAACCGTCCGTCAACAGCTTCGTAGTGCAATTGGATTTCTTCAAGAATAACTATTGTAAGAGGAGGTTTGCGAATGCGACTAAGGTGTACGTCTACAAATACTGGCATGCTGGTATTGCTCGGCTTAGTAGTAACTTTTTGGGGTTGCGCTAAGCTGGGCGAGAATAATTC
>JALYXE010000529.1 GCA_030947265.1 Acidobacteriota bacterium | reverse complement strand
CACTCCGGGGAGACCCGGCTTTCATAGTTTCTTCCTAACCTGAGAGGTGCTGTAACTAGCTAGTTAAAATCACCTTGAAAGCCGTCCAATCCAAGTTTTCGAATCTACTTTGATTATCTCAACGTCGGGAAGGTGGGCTCGCCCCCGCTCTGGTGCGCTGCTATTCGGGCCTTGGCCTTGAGGCGGCTGTTAGAGCGAGCCAGGCATACAAATCCTCAGCTGCTTCAATTCCGGCAGCTTCCGCTGTAATTTTGATCGGCTTCCCGTTGGGCCTGTCACTCCTGCGCATTCTTCCCCCGCCAATAGCCTGAAAGTAAACCTTTCCCTTAGTCTGTTTTTTCCCCGTGCGCGGAGCAAAAACAAAATATTCAATCTGAAGATCCTGCGAATTCAGAATGATCGTTCGGTGCTGGTAACTGTCGATGTCGAACTTTAGCAAGACAACGAGCCCGTCCGTTTCCGTTTTCGCGCGCACCACAGCCTCTCTTTGTTTTATGTCGCCAATTGATGAACAGTGGACGTCTCCGTATTGGTTCAGGCGTTTGACGAAAGTGGCTGAGATGACATCTTCGCTTTGGAGATGTTTCGAAGTTAGCTGCGTGGCAACCAGCAGTCGCACTCTAGAGGGAAGCACACCTTGAACAGGTTGTTTTGCAGATTCCGAATTCGAATGTTCCGTCGCCGCGGCCGGAGAAGCACCTGGGGTTACAGACGTTGAAGATTTGGCGCCCCGCCGTCCCGACTGCGCCTCAGTCTCAGTCGATAGGCCAAACAACACCAGCGCAATTACAAGCCCCCAGCGCCTGGTATTCTGCCCCTTCAAATTGAAAAATGCGTTCATTTGGGCCGTCCGGGTTCCACTGACGCAGGTATTCCGCAAGAGCTGTTTTACTAAGCCTTCATTTCCAACGGGTGATCCTTTAGAAGCTGCGCATAGTACACAAGGTTGCGTGCCATATTCTTCGCCTTTCGTTTTTATACCCGATTCCTGGCCAGCTCCTCGCGGTCGGGTGGAAATTTCGGGTGCGCGTTGATTCGCTTCGTTCCAGTGTCGTTTGATTTACGTTGAGTTCCATTTGCGCGAATACCCCGGCGATCCAGCGAAGCGATGAGCTGAATCAAAAGGGCCGGCGGCCAAGTCGTTTCATGCCCAAGCTTCCCTTATTGAGTTTATCGAGCCAGAGCTCGCACAGCCTCGCGAGCGAAGTAGGTAAGAATAATGTCGGCGCCAGCCCGTTTGATGCTGGTGAGAGTTTCCATCATAACGCGCTGTTCGTCGATCCAGCCGTTTAGCGCAGCGGCTTTGATCATCGCGTATTCGCCTGAGACGTGATAGGCGGCAAGCGGTAGATCAAATTGCTCGCGGAGCATTTTTAGAATGTCGAGGTATACAGTAGCGGGCTTTACCATCAAGACGTCAGCGCCTTCCGTGTAGTCAAGCTCAGCTTCGCGCATTGCTTCGCGCGCATTCGCCGCATCCATCTGGTAAGCACGGCGGTCACCAAACGCCGGCGCGCTGTCGGCGGCCTCGCGAAATGGACCATAGAAAGCGGATGCATACTTGACTGCATAAGCCATGATCGCCACCTGCTCGAAGCCGGACTCATCGAGGGCCGCGCGAATCGCGCCTACTTGGCCGTCCATCATCGCTGAAGGTGCTACCACATCAGCGCCAGCTTCAGCCTGGCTGACGGCAGTGCGAGCCAACAAATCAAGCGATTCATCATTGACCACGTCACCGTCCCGCACGACGCCGCAGTGCCCGTGTGAGGTGTACTCGCAAAGACAGGTATCGGTCATAATCACGAGATCAGGGGCAGAGCTTCGAATTGCGCGCACAGCCTGCTGCACGATTCCTCTTTCGTGATATGCGCCCGAGGCGGCTTCATCTTTGGCTTCCGGAAGACCAAAAAGCAGGACGCCCTTAACCCCAATCTCACTTGCCGTGGCAGCCTCTTTCGCAATTTCATCGACCGACAGATTGTGCACGCCTGGCATCGAAGCAATCTCACGGCGCACTTTCGCGCCGGTGCAGGCAAACAACGGCAGTATAAAATCCTCTGGAGCGAGCCGCGTTTCGCGCACCAGCGCGCGCATGTTTTCGGTTCTTCGTAACCGACGAGGTCGATGAAGGAGGTCTGACATCAATATACTTAATGACAACTTGTTTAGAGCTTATTGGGAAGGGAATGATACCTGTCAGAGAATTGAGTAAGCAAACTGATCGAGGCCGCAGATGAACGCAGATGAACGCGGATTAGGACAATAGCAACAGGTGCAGCGGACGAAGGAGCGGGGGCATGCCCCCTTCCTGACCTTGAGATGATCAAAGTAGACTTCAAATTTGGATTGAATGGCTTTCAAGGCGATTGCAACTAGCTAGTCACGTCGTCTCTCGGGTGAGGAAGGTGGTCTTCCACCCCAGCGGGGCTGCCCCGCTGGGTACCCCGGGCTTGCCCCCGCTCCTGACGTTCTTCGAATTCGTATCATCCGCGTTAATCCGCGGCCTCGCTTCTGACCGTCATAGTGAGGAAGACATCTTCTAGCGTTGCGCGTTGAGGCGCAAGTTCCATGACGCTAATATCATTTGCAACCAACAGAGCATTGACGCGAGGGATGCATTCGTTCTGCATCCTGACGTAAAGCGATTGTGAACCATCCCGGCTCACTGAGAGCATCGGCTCGCGGCTGAGCAGTTGGTAAGCATCTTCAAGCCGATCGACAGTAATCTTTATTAACTTCTCTTTTGCGACGAGGCCGCCAATCGCGCCCTGATAAAGCACACGGCCTTCATCAATAATCGCGACCGAGTTGCAAACGCACTCGACCTCATGAAGAAGATGACTGGAAAGCAGAATGGTCAAGCCAAGTTCGTCTCGTAAACGTGGCAACAGTAAACGAACCTCGCGGATACCTTGCGGATCAAGGCCATCTGTCGGTTCGTCGAGAATCATGAATTCCGGATTCGGCAGGAGTGCCTGCGCTATGCCAAGACGTTGTCGCATTCCGTGGGAATAGGTGCGGACCGGATCATGAGCGCGATCGAGCAAGTTGACTAGCAGAAGCGCCTCCTCGATTCGTTTACGAGTTGTGCCGCCGGACATCGCCGTGAAAATGCGAAGATTGTCCCAGCCGGAAAAATTTCCGTAGAAGGCCGGCGATTCCACGATGGCCCCAACGCGACGCAACACCCGAAGCGAATGCTTCGTCATGTCGTGTCCGAAAAGTAAAACGCGCCCGCGCGTAGGCCGTACAAGTCCAAGGGCCATACGGATGACTGTGGATTTTCCCGCACCGTTCTGGCCGAGGAACCCGAAGATATCGCCGCGCTCAACTGAGAGCGAAAGCCGGTCAACAACCACGCGACGCCCGAATCTTTTCGTCAGTCCCTCGGTCTGTAGAATCAACTCGCTCATAAGATGTAACGCAGATGTAACGCAAACGGTTAGTTTGCGTGCTTCGGCGCAATTAAGAATCGTGTAGGGGACCGGAAACTAACAGTTTGCGCTACAAGGATCGCACGCAAACTAACAGTTCGCGTTACGACGGTCGAAACGCGACCTCAATCAGCAACGGCCAATGATCCATTCGACCAACGGCCGCGCCACGCAAAACTTCCGCTCGACGAAGCGAGCCAATCTCCGATGGGCCAAAGATGTAATCAATGCGCCGGTCGTTGATGGAAGTCTCCCCCGCATCGCGTCCCAAATCGCGAAAATATTTCAGTAGATAGGCGTAAGATTCGCTGTCATGCTTCGCGTCGTCAGTGAAAAGGTTGGTCTTGTTTCTGATGCTGACTTCGAAGTTGAAATCTCCCGCGATAAAGACAATCTCGCTTTTAGTGCGCCTATTAGCCCAGTCCACCACGTCTGCGGCAAACGTTCGGCGGCGCGCGGCGCTAAAGGCATCTGCATGCGCGCTAACCAGAACAATCTCTGGCAGATCGCCGTGCAAACGAAAGGTTGCCGCGGCTGCGAACCTGTCGCCTGCCGGCACGTCGTTGAAACGCATGCCCAGATTGTTATTGGCGCTACGTTCATTGCGATCGGCACGATCTTTACTGGGGGTACCGTTTTTGATGAGTACAGCGTCCACACGATCCGCACTGCCGGGACTGCATACGTAGCCGCGATAACGATTTTCCAGGTGCGCCAGTAGCAGTTTCAATTGCGCCTCGCCGGTTAGTTCCTGTATCGCGACGGCGTCCGCGTCGTTGTCCTTTATTACCAGAGCCACGGTAGGCAGATCCTCTGCGCGGGCGCGCGTATCAGACTCAAGATCGCCATTGCCGATGTTCCAGCTTATCAGTCGCAAGCGCCTGCCATCCGGCCCTCGATCTTCACCATCACTGATGCCACTGATGTTGCCGGGCTCACTGTGGCGCG
>JALYXE010000520.1 GCA_030947265.1 Acidobacteriota bacterium | reverse complement strand
CGCCAGCGCCCATGACGACTGCGATCCGGGCGTAGATCGGGACGACGACGTCCAGATTTCGGAAGGGTCGAGCGACGAGGCGGACGATATCCCCGGCGGAGGCGACGGCAACACGCACAACGACATCGTGATTGCGCCTGACTGTAAGTCAGTGCAGTTGCGTGCCGAGCGTGATGGGAATGGCAACGGTCGCGTTTATACGATCACCTCCAGAGTGCGTGACGCATCGGGCAACACTACGAAAGTTACCTCCAAGATTAAGATCTTCGCGAATAGCTTCAACGTAGTGGATGATGGTCCGCACAACACGGTCCACGGCTGTCCGTGAGTGTGAGGAGCTCAGAATTAGAACTGGGCGGGCGCGTAATCAAGCGCCCGCCACGTTAACATGCTTTTAATGAGGAGGAGTTAATGACATGAGGAATTCAGTTGCAGGACATAACTCGCGCGGCTTAATAATTATTCTCGCTGTGCTCCTGGCTTTGGTGGCACTGCCGTTGTTATCCAGCGCGCGATCACGAACAGCCTCCACAAGCGTTAACATCGTGAATAACTCGAACTGGGAAATCCGTCACGTTTACCTGCAGGCTTCAGATGCGGACACCTGGAGCGGAGATCAGCTTAATGGCTCAGTAATCGCGCCAGGCGCGTCCTACGCGTTAAGCAATGCTGCTTGCGATGGGCAGTCGACTAAAGTAATTACGGAAGACATAGAAGGTTGTTTCCTGAGCAGCACGGTTTCATGTGGCAGCAATGCAACTTGGACTATAACCAACGACGCAAACCCGGACTGCGGTAATTAGCATTTCGCAGACTGTGAGTTTTGCAAGCACTTATCGAGGGGTTTGATGAAAACATTTCTTCAACGAATGGGAAGACTCGGCGCAACAGTGGCCGGAACGGATCCGTGTTCTACTGGCGGCCATCCCAAAACTTCAACAGAAAGAAGAAGGAGACTCCAAATGAACAAGTTTCGGTTCACTATTAAGATTTTGGCAATCGCGATCTTCACGTTCGCTTTTGCTTCTATGGCCCAGGCGCAAGCGACACGCACCTGGGTGTCAGGCGTCGGCGACGACGCTAACCCATGCAGCCGCACCGCGCCCTGCAAAACTTTCGCCGGCGCTATTTCCAAGACCGCTACAGGAGGAATTATTGATGCGCTTGATCCAGGCGGTTTCGGCGCGATCACGATCACTAAATCCATCACGCTCGACAGTTGCTGCATCGCGGGCATCCTCGTCTCTGGAACCAACGCCGTCAATGTTAATGGGGCAGGCATTGTCGTAAACCTTCGGCACCTGGATATTGAGGGCGTTGGCCTCGGAGTGAACGGCGTCAGTATCACTAACGCGGCTTCGGTGGTCATCGAAGACTGTGTAATCTTTGGTTTTACGACACGCGGCATCAGTGATACGCGCACAGTTAGTGGTAGCCTTTCTGTGCGGAACACCATTATCAAACAAAACGGGTCGAGTGGCGCGGTTGTCTTTCCAGGCGGGGGCGCTGTCGTTAAGGCCGTTTTTGATAATTGTAGCTTCGTAGGCAATGGCGCCGCCGGTCTGGTTGCGGAGCCAAACTCAGACGTTACGGTTTTCCGCAGCGTTGCCAACGGAAACACGGATGCGGGGTTCTTTGCACAGGGCAATGCAACTGCGAATATAAACCTCGAGTCGTGTATCTCCTCGCATAATGGCAAGGGGATCAACGCTGATCAGAACGCCGTGGTACGAGTCTCAGACACCCAGATCACCAATAACGGTATTGGACTCAATCCGACCGCCGGTGGTCAGATATCTTCGTACGGTAATAACAACGTTACCGCCAACGGTTCTGGAAATGGACCATTCAACGGAACAGGAATAACCCAACAGTAAGAGTTCCTTCGCCGTTCTTCTACGTCTCTCACCGCCGCTCGCGAAAGCGGGCGGTTGTGGGAGTTTTTCTTGAAAGAGAGACCAACGTCTCAATGGCGATAGTCTGTAAGCAATTCAACAGGCAATCTGTCATATTTTGACCAACCGAAAACGGCGCGCCGCAATCATTGCCGCTCTGGTAGACGGCAGAAAGACAAACCCTTACGATGCGAAGGGAATGAGAACGCTTCACGCGATTAACCAACGCATTCAGCAAGAAGCTTGAGAACCTATCGCACGCGGTCGCCGCTTCACTTCATGTATTACAACTTTTTGAGAATCCACCAAAGCCTGAGATGCACTCCCGCAATGGCCGCTGGCGTTACTGATAAGCTTTGGGAAACCGAAGATATTGTGGCGGTGTTGGTTTTAGTGATATAAGCTTGATGTTTTTCGCTGCCATACACACATAAGGGTAAGAAAATGAAGAGAGCAGCCATCTTGGGTCTGTGCTTATTTCTGGCCGGAACTGCTTTACCAGTTGGCAGAGCCAACTCCGGGCAGAGCGATGATACCTTTCAATCTTTCTGGACGAGGTTCAAAGTGGCCGTTAACGGTGGCAGCAGAGAAACCATCGCCCATCTTTCAGAATTTCCGATTGGAATGTCCTTTCCCGCGCCCAATATTAAGAATCGCTCTGAACTGCGACAACGCTTTCGCGAAGTCTTTGTTGATCAGATCAATGCCTCACAGTGTTTTGCTCGGACAGAACCCTCGCGAGATACGGAAAACCCTGAGCTGTACACCGTTGCCTGTTGGAATGATAAGGGCAGCGATGCTTCGGCTTACCAGTTCGAGCACACCAAATCGGGCTGGAGATTCACTCACTTTCAACTTTCTACATTCTGCCCTTGTCGTTAGGTGTCATGTTTCCTGACTGAGCCCGACCGATTAACCGATTCATGGAAAGGCAAATCTAATTCAGCAATCTCTGGGCTAAGGACCGTAATCGAACGGACATCCTCCCACATCACAAGCTCGACTCTCTTTGAGTAACAAGACAAATCAAGACTTATCGTCCGAAGGAAGCCGAGCTCCGCTCTGTATATCTCTACCAGGGTAATCGACCGCAGGATTTTCTTCGACCCCCTCACCAGCGCTTGCGAAACCAGGAATTTATGGCCGAAGAATGCTGGGTGAAGTTCTGTGTAGCAACTCGCAATCCGGTGGCAAACCATCGGTCAGGCCGTTGTGAACAGTTTCGAAGTTGGTGACCAGATGTTGCCATACATAGCTGTGCGTATTGTGAAATGCGAGCTCCGGCCGATCGTCCAAATAGAAATGACATACGAGCGCCCAATTGACCTGCTTTCGTTCCAGATCCTCCACCATTCCTTGCTGTTTGTTTAGTGATTGAGGAAACAGAAAGTAGATTTCCCAGAGAGGACTCGCCTTTTGGAGGATCGGGTAGAGAGCCGTCCAATAAGGTGCTACCAGGATGTCATCACTTGCCGGGATTATATCGTTGTTGAGAGCTTTCACGTTGTTGACGATCTTGGCAATGTCGTTCGCGATCCATAGCTTGTCGCCTCTGATATCAGTTT
>JALYXE010000498.1 GCA_030947265.1 Acidobacteriota bacterium | reverse complement strand
GCGTAGGGATGGATAAATAGACTCAGCCCCAGGGTGATACCCTGGGCTAAACTTATGTAACGCCTTCGGCGTTAAGAACTCGAGTTTTGACACAGGCCCTTAATGGTTGGGTCACTGCGAGAGGCAGAGCCGCAGACTCAGACAGGCAGGAATCCCTGTCCTACTAATACCCGCGCAATTGCTCGCGATAGCCTTCAAAGTTGCGCTTCATTTCTCCTAAACTGTCGCCACCAAATTTCTCGCGCATCGCCGAGGCAAGGACTAACGCGACCATGGCTTCGCCAATTACCCCTGCGGCTGGGACGGCAGTAATGTCGGAGCGCTCAAACGCGGCCAACTCCTCTTGCTTGGTATCAATGTCAACCGAGCGCAGCGGACGACGAAGCGTGGAAAGCGGTTTTAGGTGACCGCGAATTCTAAGCTCCTCGCCGTTGGTGACTCCGCCTTCCAACCCGCCGGCGCGGTTTGTTTCACGAATGAATTCTTTCGTCTCAAGGTTGTAGGCAATCTCGTCATGGACTTCTGAACCGGGCAGGGCGCTAGCTTCGCTTCCGGCGCCAATTGAAACAGCTTTTACAGCAGGAATCGACATGACGGCCTGTGCAAGACGCCCGTCGAGTTTCAGGTCCCAGGCGGTGTGTGAACCGAGTCCCGGAATAACGCAACGGGCGACGACCTCAAAGATGCCGCCCACGGTGTCGCCTGCCTCGCGCTGTTTGTCTATCAATTCAATCATCTGTTGTTGTAACTGCGTGTCGGCGCAACGCAGAGGGGCATCATCAGCAATCGCAGCTATGGCATTCCAGCCCAGCTCGAGCGGTTTTTCAGGTACACCGCCCAACTGAATCACATGGCTGCGAATCTCGGCGCCAAACGAAGTCAACAATTGCTTTGCAAGCGCGCCGCAGGCGACCCGTGCCGTTGTCTCTCTTGCCGAAGCGCGTTCCAGAATGTTTCTCAAGTCACGAGCGCCAAACTTTTGTCCGCCGGCAAGATCTGCGTGTCCTGGACGGGGACGTTTTAGGCGCCGTGCTTTTTCGGGAGGGATTTCGCGCGGCTCAATCGACATTACGTCGGTCCAATTGGCCCAGTCCTTATTTTGAATCAGGAGGGCGATTGGGGAGCCTAGTGTCAGACCGTGACGAACGCCACTCAGAATTTCCACCTGATCGTGTTCAATCTTCATCCGGCCGCCGCGGCCGTAGCCCCACTGGCGGCGTTCCAATTCGTGATTGATATTGTCGATGTCGATCGGCATGCCTGCCGGCATACCTTCTAATATCGCGACCAGTCCGCGGCCGTGCGATTCTCCAGCTGTGGTAAAACGAAACATCAGTAACCCCTAGCCAGTTGTCAGTAGTCAGTAGTCAGTTGTCAGTAGTCAGTGGTAAGTCGTCGGCAATATTTCAGCTGGCCGTAATCTTATCGTACCCTACTACTGACAACGGACGACTGACCACTGACCACGGACCGTTCATAAATACTCTTCCGAGAAAATATTGCCGCGCCCAAGGATTCCCGCCGGGTCGAAGGCACGTTTCAGGCTCGCCATTTGGCGCAGATCTTGTTCGCTGTAGAACAAACGCAAGTAGTCACGCTTGAGTTTCCCGACGCCGTGTTCCGCGGAGAGTGTGCCACCAACTGCGGCGGCGCGCTCCAGGAATTGTAAATAAATCTCGCGGGCTTTCGCTGCCTCCTCGTCATTTCGCGGAAGTATATTGACATGAACATGATTATCGCCAATGTGCCCGAAAATGGTGTAGCGAAGTTCACTGGTCTCAAGCGTGTTTTGATAAAAGTAAAGCATTTCTGCGAATGCTCCATCCGGTACTGACATGTCTGTTGAGATTTTTCGCTGCTGGTGGCGCGCGAACCATTCATTCATCAGCACCGGCAATGCGTGACGAAACTCACGTAGTTTTCCCTGTTCAGTTTCGTTAGTGGCAAACCATGAACTCTCGTTAAGAGCATTGTGTCGCTCAAGTAAGGAGAACCATTCGGCCATTATCGCATCTTCCGTTGCCGGCGTTGTCTCCTGCTCGAAAAAGAGTGCGCCCGTTGCGTTTGCTGGAATGGTTTCATATTTCTGTCGTAAAAACTTCAGCGATTCACTATCGAAATATTCCAACGCCCTTGCATCGATCGTCAGTCCGTGCGTCTCGATGGCCAGCGCATCTTCATCGACCGAACGTCCGGCTTGGTCGCTCGTCCCCAGCCGCTTAGTGTTTTGGCGAAGGCTTACTTCCAAAGCTTTCTCCATGAGCGTACCCAAACGGCCCGCTTCCGCGCCGTCTGATTGTCGCTTGGCCAGTGAAAGGCTTCGGGCCTCGCTCACGAAAGCCAACAGGCTCTCTTCAGAATTGAAGAAAACTATTCCGCTCAGTAGCCCTGCGGGTTTTGGTAGCAGCTTAACTTCAATCTCGACAATTACGCCGAGCGTGCCTTCGCTCCCGATGAAGAGATCGAGCACATCCATCTCGGGCCCGAGGTAATAGCCGGATGCGTGTTTACGCGTTTGCGGCATGCGATAAGTTGGTAACTGAGCCTCAAGAAAACGTCCGGAGGGAAGTGGTATCTTAATTCCTCCTCCTGCATCCGCACTTAGTTCCCCACGCCGAAGATCAATCACCTCGCCAGTCGCCAGCAAAATCTTTAGACGCTCTATGTAATTCCGCGTCGGCCCATACTTAAAACTCCGCGCGCCCGACGCATTGGTAGCCACCGTGCCTCCTAAAAAACAACTCCTCTCGGTGGGATCAGGCGGATAGAGAAGTCCGTCAGATTCAACAAAGCGCTGAAGGTCAGACAACATCACCCCGGCCTCGACAACGGCGCGACCCCCTTTATCTTCGTGAACAATGCTTTTTATCTGGTTTAGTCTGTCCGTGGCGAGCACAGTCCCGGCAAATGGTATGCGACCACCAACCGTCCCTGTGCCGGCGCCAGAAACCGTGATCGGAGTGTTGTCGCGCGTGGCGGCGACTAGAATGGTCGCCACGTCTGCAACATTCTCGGGAAACACCACGCGCTCCGCATAGCCTTCCTGCATGTGACTCGCATCGGTGAGGAAAGATTGAATTTCATCGGGATCGGATTTAATGAGCATGAAGTTTTATGCGGCTACGCCTACTGATGTGCGGTGACTACGCCCCACCGCAAACCTCCTCCCTTCGACTGGGCTATGTCCGGTTAGAGGGGCGCAATCCCGTTAGCCTTTTCTTTCACCGGAAGGTCAGAAACCTCCCGCACATTCAGGCGGCATCGCCGCGAACAAATTTACGCCAATTGAAGCTCGCGCTCGCGCAAGACTTTGATTCTGTCGCGTAGTTCGGCTGCTCGCTCAAACTCAAAACGTTTAGCCGCTCCACGCATTTCGACCGCAAGCCTTGTAATAGTGGCCTCAATATTCTCCGGTGAATAATCCTCAATTTCCTCCAGTTCAGTCGGCACCCTGAAGTAATCGGCTTCAGAAGCTGTTATCAAAGTCGACTCAATAGGCTTCACTATCGTCTGCGGCGTAATTCCCTGCTCCATGTTATAGGCTTCCTGAATTGCCCGCCGCCGCCGCGTTTCGTCCATCGCGCGCTTCATCGAATCAGTCATGCGGTCGGCGTACAGAATAGCTTTGCCTTTGGAATTGCGCGCCGTACGCCCGATCGTTTGGATAAGCGATTGCTCTGAACGCAGGAATCCTTCTTTGTCCGCGTCAAGGATTGCTACCAGCGAAACCTCCGGCAGATCCAATCCCTCGCGCAGAAGGTTGATACCCACCAGAACATCAAACTCTGCCCGCCTCAGATCCCGCAGAATCTTGATGCGCTCGAGCGTTTCGATGTCGGAGTGCAAGTAACGAACCCGCACGCCGACCTCGGTGAAGTATTCAGTCAAATCTTCCGCCATCCTCTTCGTTAGGGTTGTCACAAGCACGCGCTCGTGGCGCTCAGCGCGCTGCCGGCATTCTTCAAGCAAATGATCTATCTGGCCCTTGACGGGATGAACTTCCACCTCCGGATCCAACAAGCCAGTTGGCCTGATGATCTGCTCGACCACTTCCCCGCCCGATTTAGTCAACTCATAAGGACCGGGCGTGGCCGACACGTAAATAGTCTGCCCGATGCGAGCTTCAAACTCCTTGAAATTCAACGGTCGATTATCGAGCGCGGAGGGCAAACGGAATCCGTACTCGACCAGTGTGCGTTTGCGGGATTGATCTCCCTCGAACATACCCCGAACTTGGGGAATGCTCTGATGCGACTCGTCGATGACCATCATCGTATCGCGCGGTAAATAGTCGAGCAGCGTCGGTGGAGGTTCACCGGGATTCTTTCCCGTGAGATGCCGCGAATAGTTTTCTATGCCGCGGCAGAAGCCCATCTCTTTAATCAGTTCGAGGTCAAACATCGTACGCTGATGCAGGCGCTGCGCTTCCAAAAGTTTTCCTTCACCAATGAGTTTTGGTTCCCACCATTCAAGCTCGTCACGGATGGACTTCAGCGCTCGCCTGATGGTTGGTTTGGACATCACATAATGGCTTTTCGGATAGATGGGAACGCGCGTGGTGTGTTTTTGGATAACTTCGCCCAACAGCGGGTCGATCGTCGAAATCGAATCCACCTCTTCGCCCCACAGCTCAATGCGAAACGCCTGATCCTGATAACTCGGGAAAATCTCTACTACGTCGCCGCGTACGCGAAACGTGCCGCGCTGGAAGTTTATGTCGGAACGCTCATACTGGAGCTCGACGAGTTTCTGTAGCAGAGACTCGCGCTTGATGCGCGTGCCAGGCTCGAGAAAAAGCAACATGCCGTAGTAGGCATCCGGATCACCGAGGCCATAAATACACGACACGCTGGCCACCACGATCACGTCGCGGCGCTCAAACAAGGCGCGAGTCGCCGACATCCGCAGGCGATCGATTTCCTCGTTGACGATCGCTTCCTTTTCAATGTAAACGTCGGCGGCGGGAACGTACGCTTCGGGTTGGTAGTAATCGTAGTAGGAGACAAAGTATTCGACCGCGTTTTCCGGAAAGAGCGATTTAAACTCCTGATAAAGCTGCGCCGCTAGAGTCTTGTTATGAGCGAGAACCAGCGTAGGACGTTGTGTTCGTTCAATCACACTGGCAATGGTGAACGTTTTCCCGCTGCCGGTAATTCCAAGCAGGACCTGATCCTTAAATCCATCGGTAAGCCCGCGCACGAGCGTGTCAATGGCCTGAGGCTGATCGCCCTTAGGCTGGTAACTTGATTGAAGTTTGAAAGCCATGTGACTTGTAAATAGTAATTGGTAAATCGTAAATAGTGAAAAGCAGGCGATGCGCCCAACCCTCGCCAATCGCCCATCTGGATTCGTTAACAGGAAAAATGATGTAATTTTTGATAGCCGTCTGACAATACGGAAAGGGCCGTGAGAGCAACTCAGTTCCCACGGCCCATGCCACCTTCGATTAGCAACTTAACTCTTAAGCTTCACTAGTAGCGATTCATGATCGTCGTCACGCGACCGAAGGGGAGGCCTCCCGAGCCTGGCTGCTAATTTGGTAAATGGCTTCCATGACTGCTGAGCGAACTTCCGACGGTAACGATCCCCGTACAGCCAGGCGGCGAAATGCCGGGACTATTTCAGGTTGCCCACTGAGAGCCAGGAGCTTAACCACTGCGATCCGAACTTCGACGTTCGGATACTCTTCGATCGCTTGAATCAAGGGTTGAACCTCGCCAGCCTTAGCCATCAAGAAGAGCAACGAGAAGGCGTCATAGGTCTTCTCGCGGCTTTCTCCGGTCAGGTTGGCAATCGCAGTGACGGCCAACCCCGACGCGGCCAGGGCATGCCCGATTTTTCTGCGGCGCTCGGGTGAGCCTTCGCGGAGCGCGCGAGTAAAGGTGGCTGCGCGATCCGGTTGCAGATCGAAAAGCGCACGCGCAGCAGCATTACGAACCTGCTCTGATGGATCATCAAATGCCCGGCTGATGCTACGAAAAGAATCGTCTCCACCAACGCGCGCAATTTCCGCCAGCGCTGCTTCGCGTTCACTTGTTTCTGAGCTGTTGAGTCGACTCAAGATTTCGGAAGGAATGCTACCCTCTTCTTCCGCTGAGGCGATCCCCCTCTCCGCAAAAAGAACCTCAATCTCTTTGGCCGGCCCCGGCGAAACCGCAAACGCAGCTTCATCGATTTGCTTAGAAGGATCGCCAACAACACCCGGAACATTTGTAAGCTGCTCTCGATCGTCCAGCTTGGCGAGCGCGCCAAGTACTTCCGTCGAAGAATATTCGGTCGCCGTAGCTTCCACGTCCGAACGGGTCTGCTCTTCTTTCAAGCGCTCTTCACCTTCAGCACGAAGACGAGCTTCCTCTACTTTCAATCGCGCCTCGGATTCGTCAAGCAGAAGAGCGTTTTCCTCTGCCTTTACGCGAGCCTCCTCAACAAGGCGGCGTACTTCAGTCTCTGCTTTAACACGCGCTTCCTGTTCGGCCTGCAAACGAGCTTCTTCTTCTTTCAGCCGCGCTTCAACTTCGGCGCGACGCCGGGCCTCCTCTTCGGCCCTTAAGCGGGTCTCTGCGACAAGGCGCTGCTCTTCTTCCTCTGCCCGAGCACGTGCTTCTTGTTCCGCCTGCAGACGAGCTTCTTCTTCTTTCAGCCGCGCTTCAATTTCGGCGCGACGCCGTGCCTCCTCTTCGGCCCTTAAGCGGGTCTCTGCGACAAGGCGCTGCTCTTCTTCCTCTGCCCGAGCACGTGCTTCTTGTTCGGCCTGCAGACG
>JALYXE010000466.1 GCA_030947265.1 Acidobacteriota bacterium | reverse complement strand
CCCTGAGATAATCCGACTTGGGTCGCGGCTTCGCGTGTTGAGTGCTGATTGCGGACGCCCTCCCTAATGGTCGGGCTACTGCCCCGCAAGACTGGAGCGGGGGCATGCCCGCCTTCCTCACCCTGAGGCATTCCGAGTTGAGTTGCTGCAACTTGGGCGGCAGTGCTGCTGGCGCTGAGAAGACCGGGGGCGAGCCCACCTTCCTGACCCTGAGATAATCCGACTTGGGTCGCGGCTTCGCGTGTTGAGTGCTGATTGCGGACGCCCTCCCTAATGGTCGGGCTACTGCCCCGCAAGACAGGAGCGGGGGCATGCCCACCTTCCTCACCCTGAGGCATTCCGAGTTGAATGGAACTTTGGACATTGAACGTTGGGGTTCGGGTTTCGGACGTTGGATCTTGGACATTGGACGTTGGACTTTTATTCCGTCGCGACTCGACCTGACTACAAATCAAGTGGCGGACAAGGTCGTAATAAATGACAAACTCATGAGTGCCAAAACCTGCGAATCGATAAGCGTATGAACCGTGGGGCAGGCAAGGTGGACCTTCATCCAGAAAAGTCCATTGCAGTGAGCGTGTATGCAGATCGAAGTCGATGAAGCCCTGACGGGCGAGCAATACTTCTCTGGGCGACTGTCCGCGTAGATCTTCTCGCGGAGTCATCAGCCAGCGCGCGTGTATGTTTGAGATTTCCGCGGCCAGCGCATCCTGCCCTGCGGCATCCTCCCGAGCATCATCCGCTATGGCATCCTCCGGGGCGTCATCCGCCACGGCACGCTCCGCTAAGTGCTCTGCCGGTGAGGCCATCTTTGAGACGTCGATATTCGCGCATTCGTTGACGATGAAATCTAATAACGGAGCGCCGTAAAGAATCTTACGAACGTCGAGCGGACTCTTACTCAGACGCTCCGCAGCTCGCCGCTCACGCGACCATTGATACGCCTCGACCGAGTTAACAAACAACCAGTCGTCCGGCAAAAGGTAGAGCACAGGGATGTCAGTTGAGCTCGTGCCGTCATGGTAGTGAACTTCACCGCTCGGCTGCGGCATTGAGTAGGTTGATTCGCAGGACACGATTCGGGCTGCCAAATCAATAACCACAAGACCAGCATCCCACGGCTCTGTATCGAGGTCGGGCAGACTAATTACTCGTCCGTTACCGCAGGCGGCATTGACAGGGGACATTCCCAATTGAGTTGCCGCAGCCTGGGGGGCAGCGCTGCTGGTACTAAGAAGAGCGGGGGCATGCCCACCTTCTTCCTGACCCTGAGATAATCCGACTTGAGTCGCCGTCTGTGCGCCGCTGGTGCCGGCTTTAAGAAGAGCGGGGGCGAGCCCACCTTCCTGACCCCGAGACATTCCAACTTGAGTTGCTGTCGCCTGGGCGTTACTACCAGCTTCCTGACCCTGAGACACTTCGACTTGAGATACTCCCTCTGACGGCTCGCCAACCTTCGTCGAACAGAACGACGCGAATGGACTAACTTCATCCAGCGCCTTGATGTAGCGGGCTAACGCTAATGTTAGCTCGGCGATGGTCTCGGGTTCAGCTGACAGCGCTGCTACACAAGCATCAACGATAGCGCCATGTATTGTGCCGTGAAGAGTTTCCTGGGAGTCGATGAGGTTGAGTTTGACTTCGCTCATTTCCGGTATCACCTCTCTTAAGTTTTTAGCATTGTGCACGGAACGAGTGAGTCATGCGAGGGTGTGAGAAATTTTGATGGTTGCGCCGATGCAAGAGCTTCTGCAGTGTATGGGAAGACTATCCGCAGATTTCGCAGATTACGCAGACAAGAAGAAACACAGGCAGCAATCAGCTCGGTTCAGGATGTGCGGAGTGGTTAAAGAAACGAAAAATGCCGCGACATGCATCGCGGCATTCAGGATTTTTATTGTTGAGGTCTAATACGGGGTTCCAGATTTAGCTTGAGCTTCCCCAAGGAGCAAACTAAAGTTTGTACTCTGAACTGCTTGAGCTTCCCCAAAGAGCAAACTAAGGTTTGAACTCTGAACTGCTTGATCTCTGACCTCTGATTCTCTGACCTCTGATCTCTGACTCTCTGATTCTCTGATTCTCTGACCTCTGACTTAGGGTCGGCCCAGGATGCCGCCGAGAACGTTTCCCCAGCCGTTGTTGCTGGATCCGTTGCGCTGGTTGTTGTTCCCTGAATATTGACGATAGCCCTGATCATAGCCCCGCACAAAGCCCTCACGAAAAGCCTGCGATGAGGCGTTCTGAAAGTAGTGCGATCTCTGCGGGTCGTAACTCTGTCCGCGCTGTCCATCACTCGCGCCGGTGTTCAAGCCTTGCTGGTATCCGCGATCTAATTCAACCTGATTGTATCCGCCGTTATTGCCATACGTCCCATTGCGACCATACTGGCCGTTGTTACCATACTGGCCGTTGTTGCCATACTGGCCGTTGTTGCCATACTGGCCGTTGTTACCATACCGGCCATTGTTACCATACCGGCCATTGTTATAGACGCCGTTGTTGCGGTTTTGGTCCTGATCGCGTCTCCAGTCACCCTGATTGTTGTCCTGGCGATTGTCGCGATTGTGGCGACGTTTCCACTCTCGTTTTCGATCCTTACGATCACGGTTCTCTTGACCACGTTGATAATTGCCATCACCATCGCGATCCTGCGCCTGAGCGGTGCCGCTTATCGCGCTAGATATCCCAAAGACAAATGCGAGCGACAAAAGAGCCCCGCTAATCCCTTTTCCAAAATTTTTCATGTTCGTAGATTTTCCCCTTCGTGGAGGCTGTGGCAACTGTGTGGCCGCCATTGAAGATCGTTTGATTTGCTGGCTTTAGATGGCAGATCGCAATCCGAGTTGCTCTCATATAGTGCATGAATCGCGCAGATGAGTATGAAACTGGGAACAAGGGAGGACTATCCGCAGATTACGCAGATTACAAAACTGAAAGAGCAATCAACTCAGCAGTCGGCAGTCAGGAGTCAGCTATCGGCAATCAGCAGGCACAATCAGCACTCAGCGGGCAGCAGTCCGCAAACAGCAATCAGCGTGAGGGTGACGGAGTTGGTTGGGTCACGTCGACGCGGACGTAAAAGATATCTGTCTTCTTTGTCTTTTCATCCTGGGCCAACACGATGGCCAGGCCTTCCTCTTTCTTTCCATCCTTGCGTTTGAACAGACAGACCGCTCCATGGCTGTCGTTGTCTTCAGAGTCGCCGACACAACCTTTATCGCTGGGTGTCCAGCCGGCTGCTTTCATCCGTTCGTTTGAATAGAAGTCTTGCACAGCTTGCGCGCTCTGGTCGGTCGTGAAAGCAATGAAGTTTATCTTTCCCTGCATCATGGCGCGGATCGCCAGGCGCGCGCCAAGCGGGATTGCGAGGTCAGCCTTCGTAGCGCCCGAGAGAGGGGGCACGTCGGGCCACAAGCTGCTGACAGTTCCGGCCTTTGGATCGCCGGTGAGCCTCTCTGTAAACCGACAGGAAATTGCGACGGCAAGAACAAGAATTAGAGCCACGATGGGAGTAGATGCTTTCATGTTCACCTCCGGGAGGATTTAACCGCAAAGGAGGCAAAGATCGCAAAGAATTTGCCGCTGATAAACGCAGATAAACGTCGTTAAGGCGTGAGGGGGAAAAGAGAACGGGCGTGAGCATTCAGTGACCACAAACTGTTTGCCGTGGTGGAAGAGTCCGATAACGGCACTGGACTAATGGATTGTGGATCCGACGAGTAACCGAAGGTTCTTCGCAGTGTCTATAGAGATAGAAAGAGATAGAAGAAATCTTGCCGGGGACTTACTGGGAAGAACGTGGATCAGAAACGGTGACAACACCCAAAACGCAGATGTAACCAAAAACACAAACTTCGCCGTCAGGAAGTAACATCTAACTTCTGGCCGGCAAACAAGAAGGTCGGTTGAATTACTAATTCACACAATAGAGATTGTGGAGTATCCCGAAGAATTAACAAACAACCGGGACACAATCAAACGGAGAGAGAAAAAGGAAATGAACAAGAGGGAAGGTAGGATGAATAAAGTGAAAAGGATCAAAAATAATCTCAAAACTAATTTCGCTGTGATTGTTGCAGCTTTGTTAATTGCGGTCATGCCTCAGGCGCTAATGGCCCGGACGACGAACCATACGGTAAATAGTTCGTCAAGCACTACCGCCAGTGGCCCGGGCGCTGCGCAGTTGGCGAAACAGGTCCGGCACAGATTACTGATGCTGCCGTACTACGGTGTTTTCGATAATTTGGCTTACAGCATCGATGGCGGCCAGGTGACCTTGCATGGCCAGGTGGTTCGCCCCTCGACTCGCTCCGACGCTGGACGCAGCGTGGCCGGGATTCAAGGGGTCACAGAGGTTGTCAATAACATTCAGGTGTTGCCGCTATCCAGTTTTGACGACTCGATTCGCGTACGTACGTATCGAGCGCTGGCGCGCACGAGCGGACTCTATCGCTACTTCATGGGTACGAATCCGTCTTTGCACATCGTGGTAGAGCGCGGAAACATCACGCTCGCGGGTGTGGTAAGCGGCAAGATGGATAAGCAACTTGCTTATATGACTGCGCGTGGTGTTCCTGGAGCGTTTTCAGTGACAAACGACTTGCAGATTGAAGGCGATAACGAAGCGAGGTAAGTGATCGCGCAGCAATGTGCGGTTCGAAATGCGCCGGACTGGGATTTCTCCTGGTCCGGCCTTTTTTGTTGGGAAAAAGGGGAAGGTTATCCGCAGATTATCAGCAAACAGTAAACAGCAGACAGCAGACAGCAATCAGCAATCAGCAATCAGCGATCAGCAATCAGTAGACAGTAAGCAGACAGCCGGAGCATGAAACAAAAACGCGTCAACCGCCAAGGACGCAAAGATCGCAACCCACCGGCTACCGCAGGTGGTGCTGACCTGGTGGTCAATTGCTATTTACGATTTACGATTCACGATTCACGGACCGGCTGTTTGCTGTCTGCTGTTTGCTGTTTGCTGTTCACTGTTTACTATCTGCTTTTTCCGCGAAAGCGATCGATGCCTTCCTGGATGAGGCGCTTCGCGCGGTCGGGGCCGAAGCGGCCCAGTGGCTTGAACTGCTTTCCCTTAAACGTGTTGTAGGAGATGAAGAAGTGCTCGATCTCTTCGAGAAGAATGTCCCCACCTCGAAAATCTAGTCCATTAGTATCGGCGCTCTCAAGATCTCGGACCTTAGTGGCTCTCGCAACATCTCGGCCCTTATCGCCGCTCTTCCCATCGGCGTTCTTAATTTCTTCGTCCTTAAGATTCCCCACCTGTCCGCCCTGATCATTTTTGCCGCTGCTGAG
>JALYXE010000421.1 GCA_030947265.1 Acidobacteriota bacterium | reverse complement strand
AAGTAACGGCGATACTCAGGCACGAGTCCGCCTCCCGGCCCACCATGCAAAAACACCGCCGGTTTACCTTTTGGGTTGCCGCTTTGCTCGTAGTAAAGCTCATGAACAGGAGACACCTTTAGCCGTCCCGTATCGAATGGTTCAATCTCAGGGTATAAAGTTTTCATGGAAGCATCATACGTAGAGCACGCCGCTCTTTGCCAATGCACATGGAGTTTGGAATGACCAGCTTCAGGTTGCCTACAGTGGAAAGCATACAACCTGCGGCGGGCTACCGGGGCGTTGCCCTGGCTATCACATTGCGCGCCTTTGCCTTCAAGAACGAAGCGGCCTGGCTATAGTAAGAACGAAAACTTCTGTCGCGCCTGCAAGTAACAGCGCCCTCGCACATGACGAGACGGTTGCACCGGTAGTGAAGACGTCGTCGACGAGTAACACTCGTTCGCCGGCAATTAACGGCGGATAAGGCACTCGAAAGGCGTCATCGACCGTTTCCCGCCGCTCTCTGGCATCCATGCCCGCACGGTGACGATTTGTATGATGTGTACGGATCAAACTAACCTCATCAAGAGGTATCGAAGTAGCTCGTGATAGTGCCTGACCAATCACAGTCGCCTGATTAAAGCCCCTCGCCTTCTCGCGTTCCGGATGAAGTGGCACGGGGACGATTTGGGTCGCTTTACTCAAAGGATACTGCCTCTGAGTTTCGAGTAACAGCTCCCTAATCCTGCGACAGATATTCGGTTCCCGTTTGAGCGAGAGAACTGAGGCTCGCAATGCTCCTTCATACAGTCCGCACGCGCGAGCCGCAGAAAAAGCGTCTCCGTCGCAACGCCGGCAGCGGACCTCCTCTTGTTTGTCCTTAGCCACGGTTCCTGCAGAAGGCAGTCCGCATTTCCAGCACAGAGTTTCTTTTCCGGTAAAGATCTGGGTTTGGCTCCAGCAGTTGATACAAGCCACCCCCAAATCTCGCGACTCCACACTGCCGCCACAAACTGCGCAAGCTTGCGGATACGCAAGAGCTAGTAATGAGTCGTAGAAGAGATTGGCGGCACTGGTGATGGGCATTGAGTGTTATTGAAGAAATTATGAGGTTCCCATTCGCGTTCATCTATGGAAATCCGGGGCGAAAACTGGCTAATGAACTTGCGTACGAGCGGATATATTAACGGCCTCCCCGGGTCGCAAACCGATGGAGGCCGCAATGATGTCATTAAGTGCGCACTAACGCTATGCTTTCTATTCCTCGTCTTCGGTCAGCAAACCTCGTTCGTGAAGATCCTGGCAACGCACGCAGTGACGGGCCCAGGGAACTGCCTCTAATCTTTTCTCCGGCAGCGCCTGTCCGCAACGCACGCACTTACCGAAACCGCTGTCTTCCATGCGGTCCAGAGCTTCATCAATCAGATTCAGCAACTGACGATCGTTATCCGACATGGAGACCAACAGTTCTTTGGTATAGGCATTTGCGGCCATGTCAGCAGGATCCTGAGTCGCCTCGGAATCGCGCTCACGACTGTACAGCTCTGCCTGTTGGACCTGGCCCACCAAACTGTCGCGGCGATATAATAGTTTATCGCGAAAAACTCTTACTCTTCTCTTGTCCATTATTGGTTAGACCCCCCCCACCCTACTTGATAATCCTGTAGAAACGCCTGACTCGCTTACCATCACTTTTGGTACGGCAGTCCGTGAATGATCGTGTAGGCTCGATACAACTGTTCAAGCAATACGAGCCGCGACATTTCATGCGTCAGTGTCAAGCGTGAAAGACTCCAGCGTTTATTAGCTCGAGCTGAAAGTTCGGCCGAAACTCCATTTGGACCACCCACGATAAAAGTCACTTCTTTTGTTCCACTGTCCTGCCAATGCCGAAGCTCTTTCGCCAGCTGTTGCGAGGTCCATTCAGTTCCCTCGGGATCCAGCAATACATTGATCCCGCCCTCATGCAGCCCGTTTGAGATGCGCCTCGAATCCTTATCGATGCCCATCTTTTTCTGGACACCGGGGCTTTCACGAAACTCTGAAACTTCACATTTGACGAAATGTGAAAGCCGGTTTAAGTAATCATTTATGAGCGCCCTCAAATGTGCGTCTCTGGTTTTTCCGGTCCAAATCACTCGCAGCCTCATCGCTCAAAACAAAGACGCGGAGAAGCGGCGACACGGGGAAACGGGGATTCCCTTTTTTCACCGAATCTCCGCGTCTCCCTGTCTCCCCGTCTCATGCTCAATTTCATCCTTCATCCTTCCGCCTTCAGCCTTTGCACGGCGCGCGAGCTTTTCATAAATGTTCTTCCGGCTGATTCCCAAAATTCGCGCCGCCTCAGTTTTATTGCCCCTGGTAAAGGCGAGTACTTCCTCTATGTATTCGGCTTCAACTTCAGCGAGCGAGTGTGGCTTCGCGCTTCGCTTTTGAACGCGCACGGCTGCTCGAAGTGATTCCGGCAGATTGTCCGCCTTGATTTGCTTGCCAGTGGAAACAATGACAGCTCTTTCGATAGTGTTGGCCAACTCTCTCACGTTTCCCGGAAACTGATACTCGGCTAACAATGACAATGCTTCGGGCGAAACAGCGCCCACCTCACGTCCGTGTTTACTTGCGTA
This sequence comes from Acidobacteriota bacterium, assembly GCA_030947265.1. GTDB lineage: Bacteria > Acidobacteriota > Blastocatellia > Pyrinomonadales > Pyrinomonadaceae > PSRF01. The sequence goes on along the minus strand of JALYXE010000421.1, from coordinate 207 downwards.
AGACTTAACGAAGGCCTCGGCCAGCTGCGATAAATCTTCAGCACGCTCTCGCAATGACGGCACCATGATATGAACCACGTTGAGGCGGTAATACAGGTCTTCGCGAAAGTGCTGCCTCTTTACCGCATCAGCCAGGTCTACATTGGTCAGTGCAATCAGCCGCGCGTCCACTTTGATCGTTCGCCGGCCACCGAGTCGCTCGAATTC
>JALYXE010000405.1 GCA_030947265.1 Acidobacteriota bacterium | reverse complement strand
CCTTCACTGGTAGCGTTACTACTGGAAAACGCATTGCTCAACTTGCTGCGGAACGCGTGAAGAAGGTAAACCTTGAACTAGGGGGCAACGATCCTTTCATTATCTGTGACGACGTCGATCTGGAAGTTGCCGTGCGTGGCGCGGTCTGGGCTGCGTATCTAAACATGGGCCAGGTTTGCACGTCTGGCGAACGGTTCTACGTTTTCGATTCGATCGCGAACAAGTTCATTGACCGCTTCGTCGAATTCACCGGGTCACTACGGCTGGGCGATCCGATGGGGCCCGATGTAGACCTCGGACCGATGATTTCGGCTGCGCAAAGAGCAAAGGTCGAGAGCAAACTCGACCAGGTGCGCGAAATGGGCGCGACGGTGCTGTGCGGCGGAAAGCGTCCGGGGAATCCATCGCGCGGTTATTATTTCGAGCCCACCGTCGTCGTCGACGTTGACCATTCGATGCCCCTGATGCGCGAAGAAACATTTGGGCCCATAGCGCCGATTATGAAAGTCAAAGACATCGACGAAGCGATCGGGTTGGCGAACGATTCGGAATATGGTCTGGGGGCAAACATTCTGACTAACAAGTTGGAATACGCGATGAAAGCAGCCGAACGGATTAAGGCCGGCACTTTCTGGATTAACGATCCGCTCACCGACAACGATGCAGGACCATTTGGCGGTATGCGCATGTCGGGAGGCGGTCGCGAACTCGGACCTGAAGGCCTCGAAGAGTTTCGCGAAACCAAGCACGTGCATCTCGACTACAGACTCGAAATGAAGCCGTACTGGTATCCGTACGACTGGTCTAAGGGCCGCAAGACGGAATAGCCAAACCCAACGTAACCGCGGCGGCAACGTTCCGGCTGGAGGACCTGATCGCCTGGCGGTAATCCTGCGGCTCAATTGCCTTTCCTGAGCCACACGTCGCAATCATCGTGATCAAGCAGCTCACAGAAATTCCTGGCCCTAAATCAAGGGCGCTTCTGGAACGACGAGAAGTCGCCGTCCCGCGCGGCCTATTCAATGTCGCGCCGATATTTGTGAAGTCAGCCAGTGGCGCTATTGTTGAAGACGTTGACGGCAATACCTATATAGATTTTGCCGGCGGCCTTGGTTGTTTGAATGTTGGCTCTTCAGCAACGGAAATTGTCGCTGCCATCAACAACCAGGTGGAAAACTTCTCACACACATGCTTTCAGGTCGCAATGCACGGGCCCTACATCCAACTTGCCGAAGCGTTGAATCAGCTAACGCCCGGCAATTTTCCCAAGAAGACTCTTTTCGCCAATAGTGGCGCCGAAGCCGTAGAGAATGCGGTCAAGATTGCCCGCAACTACACCGGCCGCCCCGCAGTAATCTCTTTTGCAGACGCGTTTCATGGCCGAACACTGTTGGCGCTGACACTTACCAGCAAAGTCAAACCTTACAAAGCCGGCTTTGGACCCTTCGCACCTGAAGTCTATCGCCTGCCTTATGCTTACTGTTATCGTTGCGCCTACTCGTTGACCTATCCTTCATGCAAGATGCGTTGCGCTACACCCGCATTTGAGGACTTTTTCAAACGTCACGTGGCTGCCGACTCAGTTGCGGCGGTGATCGTCGAACCTGTGCTCGGCGAAGGGGGTTTCGTGGTTCCTCCGAAAGAATTTTTCAACGAGCTGCAGGATGTGTGTCGCCGCAATAGCATTCTGCTAATCGCAGATGAAGTGCAGACGGGCCTTGGCCGAACCGGAACTCTGTTCGCGTGTGAACAGTTCGGGATCGAGCCGGATATTTTGATCACGGCCAAGTCGCTGGGCGCCGGCCTTCCCCTTTCGTCCATTACCGGCCGTGCCGAAATCATGGACGGTCCCATGGTAGGCGGACTGGGCGGGACGTTTGGCGGGAACCCGTTGGCCTGCCGGGCTGCACTTGCCGTGCTCAATAAGATCGAACGGGAGGATCTCTGTTCACGTGCGAGAGCAATCGGTCAAAAAGTGATTGAAAGCTTTCGAGACTTTGAGAGACGCTTTCCGATTATCGGTGACGTGCGGGGTATTGGCGCCATGTGCGCGCTGGAACTGGTGAAAGATCGAAATAAGAAAGAGCCCGCAAAAGAAGCGACTGAACATTTCACTCGACGTGCTTTACAAAAGGGCCTGCTTACGATTACCGCAGGCACTTTCGGCAATGTCATTCGCACGTTGATGCCGCTGATCATCGCGGACGCCCAACTGGACGAAGGTTTGAAGATCATGGAGCAGACACTAAAGGAGATCGGCTAGCCTTGATGCCGTTAGGCACGAAATATTAGTCGAGCGCGAGTCTTCTTTTTCTTTCGCCTGGTTATGGTTTTTACAGAACCGGGAGCGCCCTCTTAATTAACTTATGCGAATAATCGTACTCGGGGGCTGTGGAGCGATGGGCTCTGAAGCCACGCGCGACCTGGCCCGGACAAGCGACTTTGAAGAAATCGTTATTGCCGATGCCGACCTGCAACGGGCGCAGGCACTTGCTGCGGAACTGGGTGGTGGGCGAGTGCGTGCCATGCAAGCTGACGCCGGCGATGAAGTTGCTTTGACTCTGAAACTGCGTGGCTTTGACGTCGTCGCCAACTGCACTACCTATCACTTCGGCATGAACGTTATTCGCGCTGCGATAGCGGCCCAGGTCAACTACCTGGATCTCGGCGGTCTATTCAACACACCGCGGCAGCTTGAACTTGACGAACTAGCACGC
>JALYXE010000392.1 GCA_030947265.1 Acidobacteriota bacterium | reverse complement strand
CTCGTTCACAGTGTAGATGTTTCCATTCCGGAAAAGCAGGTCGGCCGGTTGGACTGTCGCTGGTGTTGGCGAAAGGACGAGCGTCGTCATTTGCGCAAAAAGGATCAATAAGAAATTTTTCATCATCGTTCTTCCGATTGAGTTTTATTAAACCAGACAAGTCTAAGGCAGAGCGGCAGCCTTATATCACTTATTCTGTGCATCCAGATAGAGTTAAGTACATAAATAGACCGCAAAGAGCGCAGAGGAGCGCAAACGGCCGCGGAGTTTTACCTTTGGCGTTCCTTTGCGCCAACATCGTGTTCTTTGCGTTTCGGATCATGGCTTTTGTCATCTCTGGTGGTGTTTCGATGGCAGTTTTTCACGCCCCCATTTCAACACGCGGCTCATCCAGACCAGCTCGTCCAGAAAATCCCTTGCCCTTTGCGCAAAAGCTTGATCCAAAAGTTTCCCATTGGCGTCAAACGTCTTCTGTACGAAGGGAAAATTAAGATCAGTAAAGGTGACCGCCAATCCCAACTCGCGGACCATCGGTACCATCGCTTCGATAACGCGTGTTCCGCCCCATGGGCCTGCCGACACGCCGACAAACGCAACGGCCTTGTGGATGTACTCCTTCAAGAGTAAATCCAGGACTGCTTTCAATACTCCAGGATAGCCGTGATTGTATTCCGGTGAAACTATTACCAGTCCGTCTGCCTGTATTATCGAGTCTCTCCATTCTGGAAAGAGGTCCTTGATTTCCTGTCCGTAGTCATCATGAGGTAGCGCAAAATCGCTCGCATCAAATAGTCTCGTTTCAATCTCGCTTCTCTTCTGCATCTCTCCCAGCAACCACCGGGCAGGCAACGCGCTGTTTCGCTTTTTTCGATTAGTGCCCAACAGGACTGGCAGAAGTAACTTGTCCACTGGAGTGCTCCTTTATGTCTTAGAGCTGAGAACTTTACTCAATTCCTTTATATCAGGTAGGGCTGTTCGCGCGCCCAGATTGCGACACTTCAGAGCCGCGACTGTATTCCCCAGCTTCAGGCTCATCTCGAGATCTTCACCGCTTAACAGCCCGTAAAGGAATCCGCCGTGAAATGCGTCTCCTGCTCCGGTAGTGTCGCGACATCCACCCGGTACTTCATAAGAGGGTGAGTCAATGAATTGACCTTCGCAATAAATCGTCGCGCCGCGCGTCCCTAGTGTCATGCCAACTATCGCGCAGCCGTAACGAGCCTTTAGTTCCACCAGCGACGCGCGTTCGTCAGCAATACCTGTTAGTCTATGCGGAAATTCCCTCGAGGTAATCAGTATATCGATTAATGGTAATAGCTGGGGAAGCCCCTCGTAGATATTGTCAATGTCCGCCGAAACAATCGTGCGTTCAGAACGGGCAGCCTGAGCCATGCGAGCACAAGCGGGGGGATCGTGCGCGTCAAGATGCAAAATACGTCCCCGAGAAGCCAGGACAACTGGTGCTTCATCCACGAGGTACGCCAATCGTTCATCCCGGTCCCAGATGATCGTGCGCTCCCCATTGCGCTCATCGATGATGATAAACGCAAGCTGATTGCGCGCGCCTTCAATTACTTCTGCGAATTCGACGTTGACACTTTCCGACTTAAGAGCTTGCAAGCCAAACTGCCCTTCCGAGTCTGAGCCGAAACGTCCCGCGTAAGCAGTCGTCATACCCAATCGTTGCAATGCAACCATTGTCGTGGCTGCTTGTCCTCCGGCCGCTTGTTTGTGATCGAGCAATCGAACCTTCGCATCAAAAGCGGGATATTCCGGCACGACGATCAGATGATCTACCGCATTCAATCCGAAACCGACGGCGTCGAAAGAACGATTGGTCGGAAGTGAAATGGGGAATCTCATAAGCGAGAATGATAGATCGATAGTGCGATTCGATGTCTAGGGTTCCTGGGCCGTTGAGACAAACACCAGAAATTCGGCTGCAAACACGCCGCTCTTTGGAGTGCTCCGACTTGTCGCGGCATTTCAACGTTGAATTCCATGAGGTCAGTACCACCACGCGGTAGCGGGTCCGTTCATTCATGCTCAACCAGCCTCAATCCTTTCCAGAACCCACCCGCTACCGCGTGGTGGACTGACCTCATGGGCCAGATCGTTGTACTAGGGCAAGCACTCAAACTACATCACACAGAATGTCCCTCTCGTGGTCTTCGCTTTCCTTCTAGGATAAAATGATCTGGCAATAGTTCTAAAGTATCTTTCAAAGCAGTGACATTAGCGGAAAAACTCAAGGACATTCCAGTGTCCGCCGGCGTTTACCTATATAAGGACAGCGGCGGCAAAATCATTTATATCGGCAAGGCCAAGCGTTTGCGCAGCCGTGTGCGCTCCTACTTTCAGGCCCGGCCTTTCGATCGCAAGACCGACGCGCTGGTGAAACAGATCGCAGACGTCGAGGTCATCGTCACTGACAATGAAGTCGAGGCGTTAATTCTCGAGGCAACTCTTACCAAAAAACACAAGCCTCGTTATAACGTCAATCTCAAAGACGACAAGTCATATCCTCATCTCAAACTCACGATCAACGAGCCCTTTCCTAAAGCTGTCATCACACGAAGAATCCAGCGCGACGGTGCGTTGTACTTCGGCCCTTTTTTGCCTGCAAGTTTGGCACGTAAGACCATCGATGTAATTAACAGAACTTTTCAGCTCCGCACCTGCGATATCGAGATCGATGGAAAGGCGCCGCGTCCCTGTCTCGAATATCACATCAAACGCTGCCTTGGACCATGCGTCAAGGGCCTGTGCACTGCGGAACAATATCAGGAGGCCGTGCGCGACGTGCGTCTGCTGCTCGAAGGCAGAAATACGGAACTCGCTGACACACTGGAAGAACGGATGGACCAGGCGTCTGGCGAGCTGCGTTACGAGATGGCGGCGAAGTATCGCGATCTGCGCAAGACGGTTATCAAACTCTCTGAACAACAGAAAATGGCCACCTCGCCCGATCGTGACGTCGACATCTTCGCTTACTACCGCGAGGGACCGCGTCTTGCTTTGCAGCTTTTCACCATGCGCGAAGGTCATATCGTTGGCCGGCGCGAATTCTTTTGGGAAGACCTTCCGGAGGATGATTTCGATCCTGCCTCGTTTCTCGGCGAAGTGCTGGCGCAGTACTACGCGACAGACTATGTGCCAAAGGAGATTCACGTCCCGGTAGATTTTACTGATCGCGAGTTATTGGAAAAGGCGCTGACCGCACGAAAGGGACGGCGGGTCAAAATTCAATACAGTCAACGAGGGGAAAAGCGCGACCTGATTGATTTGGGTGAGAAGAATGCGAAGCTGGCGTTTGAGCAGCGCTTCCGTGTTTTGAGGCCTGACATGAAACTCGTGCTCGAAGAGTTGCAGGAGACGCTCGAGTTGCCGCGCTTTCCGGCGCGTATAGAATCATTTGATATCTCGCATATTCAGGGTGCGGAAAATGTTGCCGGAATGGTGGTCTGCGACAACGGGAAGATGAACCGGGCCGAATACCGTAAATTTCGGATCAAGACTGTCGAAGGCGCCAATGACGTGGCCTCGATGCGCGAAGCTGTACTGCGGCGCTATCACCGCCTGTTGGACGAAGGAAAACCGTTGCCCGATCTCGTTATGATTGATGGTGGCAAAGGGCAGCTCAATGCGGCGGCAGACGCGATGCGCGAATTAGATCTCGAAGCAGTGCCGATGGTGGGAGTAGTGAAACCTCCCTTGCGTCACAATCAGGTCTCCTATCTGCTCGTCAAGGGGCGCGAGCATTCACCTATTTATCTCGATCCTCATTCGCTGATTCTACGTCTGCTGCAAATGATTCGCGATGAAACGCACAGGTTCGCTTTGAATTACCATCGCAAGCGCCGCGAGCTGCGCGACTTCACTTCTGAACTATCAGCTATTCCGGGCGTCGGAGAAAAACGAAAAGGCCGTTTGTTAAGACACTTTGGTTCAATACAGCGAGTTGCTGCGGCCGCCGTTTCCGAGTTGGCGCCGTTTGTAGGAAAGAAAACCGCGCAGGAAATCGTGGACCACTTCAAACGGCAGCGTAGTCTTGCAGAAAGCGGTACCGCGGTGGTTGCCGAGCCTGCTGAGCAGGCGCCAGCATAAAGACTCGCACCCCAGCCGAGATACTCGGACCCGGACCCTGGGGTGAAGCGGAGTGAAACCCGGGGTTTTGGGAGCACCGCCACCAACCCGCGCCGCGGGCGGCAGCACAAGAGGTCAATGCAGTGTGTCGTCAAAGAAGAGCTATCAGGAAACTACTTCTTAGTCGGAAAGGATCTCCTTCTTCCTTATCCAGATAACTGTCCTTTCGCGCCGCTGAAGTCGTAAGTGATGTGCAAACGCAGGAAACCATCTTGCACCTCAGCGCGCACATCTTTCACATGTGCCTTGACCGATCCATTGCTTGCCTTAACGGGAATTAGCAATTGCAACTGTTGCGGACGTAAGATCTCGAGCGGATTCACGCGCTGGTCGATTGCACTGTGAACAAAGACCGTGACGAAATTGTTTGCAAATGGTGGAACATTCTCCAGGTTGACTCCTTCAACATTCACACGTCCATACAAAGTTTGACTGGGCTGATCAAATGAGAGCTGAATGCTTGTCTGGGCCCAGCCTTTAAACTGCATGCAATTTCCCATCAAACTGTAGTTGCCGCTAAAGACCAGAGGAGCGGTAATGTTGCCGCCCGCAAACTGGACCTTTGTTTTCACGTTGTTTCCTTCGGCCGCCAACGTCACGCTGTTTGTGCAGCCGCCTTGAAACGCAGTGTGCTCGATACCGGCAAACTCAGGACGCGGACCGGTCCTGGAGAGATTAAATGTTGGTGGGCCCAGATCCCGAAAGACTGTTCCCAGCAATTGCTCAAGAAAACTGTCGCTCAGCGAAACCACCACCGTGCCCGCCGGGTCGCCACTAGAAGGCGGCGCCTCAACCCGCGTGCCCGGTATCGCCTTCGCTCGCGGTGAGCCCAAAAAGAAGATCGCCGCTGCCCCGCCGATAACAAGACCCAGAAGAAGAATAAGCAAATATCTCATCGGTTTTCTCAGTATGTGCCTCTCGGAGACGACGACGTTGACGGCGATGGTGACGCGATGATTGGAGATGGACCGTTGGTCGGAGCCGGAGCGGTCATGTTGCTAAGCAAAGCTTTGATTACGGCTGCGACTGTGCCCGTGAATGCATCGATCTGCGAACGAACTTGTTCGGGTGGTACTTTGTTCAATCCCGCCGGAATCTGGAACAACGACT
>JALYXE010000388.1 GCA_030947265.1 Acidobacteriota bacterium | reverse complement strand
GCCCTCCACCTACACCGGGAGCTGCGCTAGTCTTCGATTCTTTTTCGCGCGACAATTCTACCTACATCCTGGGCGGCAGAGGCGGCCTCGGCACAACGGAATCAGGCACTGCGGGCACAAAAACATGGCAGAGCAACCAGGATGCAGCGCTGCCCCAGCCGTTCGGCATTCTTGGGGGTAGCGCAGTCATGCTGATGGACGATGCGGCGATCGCCTGGATTTCAACTGCGGCGGCCACCGGAAACCTGGACATTCGCGTTGATCGAACATCGGGTAGGTTTGGCAGCGGGCTCAACACAGGTCTCTGCTTTCGCGTCACAGATAAGAATAACTTCTTCTTTGCTTATACCAGTCATGACGAGACTGATGCTTCCAAGCCAAGTAAGCTTTCACTCGGCTATTATCAAGCCGGCACAAAAACTGTTGTCGCTAGCGGCATCACAATGCCATCAGATAGTTGGAGGACGTTGCGGGTGGTGACAACGCAAGCAGGCGGTATAAATGTCTATGCCGATAACGCGCTGGTCTATTCCACTAACAGTTCAGTTAATGCATTCGCGACCGGGGCAGGCTTATACAACAATGCTCCGGGAATGGGCCTGACAAATCGCTGGGATAACTTCACTGTGCTGGATGTCCCGTAACTTTTTGAGGTCATTGACTAAAAGTTTCGGTTAGCATCATTATGACGCACAGGCGCTTAACCCTTTAGCGCGGCCGCTTGCTGCACTACGTTTTCATGAATGCCAAAATGCTCGCGCAACACAGACGCATACTCTCTTTCATTTGTCAGCACTCTTTCTCGCCGCTCACCACCATTAACAGTCGTAATTAGACGCATGTCGCTCAACGTAATCCGCCCCTCAGTAGTTAATAACGTGCAGATCCGGCCTCTCATGAAATGTGAATCCGGCGAGGTTTGGTGGTAGCGGCACATCTCAGCGTAGTCAGCATAATCGTAAGGCTGTAGAGTAAAACGATACTCAGCTTTCCATTCACCATTCTTGTATCGTTGCATAAGAATCAGATGATTTCCTTCGGTAGCGATGCGATAAGCGCGTTCGTGCTGCCTTTGTTCACCCTGTTCATCAAGCAACAGCGGTTCGCTGAATAAATCCCCGAAACCGACATCCACCAGCCAACGTTGTTCTAACATAACCAGGAGCGCCATGTGGTCGAAATCAGGACTGAATCCGCCTTCCGCCTTTGCAACTCCCGCCGAAAGCATGACCACGTTGAAGCCCAGCGCGCGCAATAAAGACGCAAAGAGACCATTCAATTCGTAACAGAAGCCACCGCGTCGTCGCTCCACAATCTTTTCGAATAATGCGGCGTCGTCGAGAATAATGGGTTGCCCTGAATGGATGCTTAGATTTTCAAAAGGAACTGTCAGCAGGTGTGCAACGTGTAGTTCTCGCAAAGTTTTGGCGGTGGGAGCCAGCGAGCCGCCATAGTTAATTCGTCGCAGATAAGAGTCAAGGTCCATACAATGTTTATTTTAAGCCACTAAAACGAACGACTGTGACCCGGGATCATAGCCTTTTCTTAATATTGAGAATGTAACGGACCATGTCGGTCCAGGCCCGATCATCCATCTGGGTGATTCGTACACCAATCAAGTAACTTGTCCCACCCTTCTCCCCGTCAATCTCCAAGCCACGTACAACTGTGCCCAAGAGCTGTGTCAGCCCGTCCGGAAGGTCGAGCAGGATTCGCAATTCCCGGCCAACGAGATCGTCATGGTGGCCTCCGAGTGATTCGGACGTCACCACGATTGCCAGACCCGTCTCGCTAATATCGCGCGTGTAGCCAACCATCGGCAGCAAGGGACGGAGCCCCTGCCCGGTGGCATCCGGTACTGTCGTGTCGAACAAGCGGGCCGTGCGCCTCGTCCTGTACCTGGGGAGTAGCCGGCGTTCACCCACTAATGGGCGCAGTCGTCCCATTACCGCATCGCTGATCGCCGATAAAAGATTAGTTATCCCGCTCAATGGTAGAGGACAATCCCACGCGCGTCATCGCGACCCATCCACTTTAGAGTTCTAAGTAGCCTTATCTTTGCGAGTCCGGTGCAAGCGATGTTCTGTTGCGCCTGCAAAGTTACGACAAACTGGCTTCGTAACATGATAATCTTGAACCGTTCTACACATTGATTATCAAGGAACTTCATTATTATCAACGTTCGGAATCAAACTATGCTCATCATAAACATTCTCTTTCTTTAATCCAGTCAAGCCAATCTTCACAGCAAGCATACGCAATTCTGACAAAACATTCTTGTCCGCCGTTATTTCTCGGGGGTTTCACCTGGCAGGTTTTTTAAACTGGGATATTGTTCTCAGCCCTTCAGCTTTAAGTTCCCGCGCACGCCGTGTGTTGAGGGCACTCCAAGTGCTGCCCGGCTTGCGAGGCGTAAAACGGATGGTATAGCTGAGGTCATCAATGCTGTTTCGAATGCCATCAATCCAGCCAAAACATAAAGCTTCATCCACCGACTCGGGCCAGGTAATACTTCCTTTTCCTGAACTCTTCAGATGATGCTTCTTAAACCATTTCCGCAAGTCAGATAATAATCGGAAAAACGTGACCTTCACTCGAATTTCTCTGAAATATAACTTTCGGCTGAAAGTGGTCCGAATGCTTCCAGCGATAGGCGGACGATGATGGCGTGCCCTTCAACCGATTTTTTCCTCACCGCTTCATTACCGTTACTCATGGGCACGCCCGGACTGGATAACGCACTGGCGCGCGGTGTTGCCGGCCACGGCGACGTGCGAAGCCGGATCATACTCCCGCCCTGCGGGTGGTCTTCCCTGAGACAACGGAGGCAGCGACGATAACGCCAGTTACCGGGCAGAGGTAATTGTGTTAATGCTGATTGTTGCTAAGTCGCAACTCCGACGCCACTAACTGGCTGAAGTACTGCGGCCTGTCCCGCCTGTGCTCTGTTCGTCGGAAGCAGACACTTGTACATCGTAAGCTTGGGTGAGATGGGAGCCCTCATTGTCGGTAACCTTTACGAACACCGTCGTATCGCCGCTCTCTGTTGGTGTTCCCGAAATCCTTCCGCCTTCAGTCAAGTGCAAGCCATTGGGCAGCGTACCTTCTGTAATCTCAAAGCTGTAGGGCGTCGTGCCGCCGCTGGCCTCGATATCGACCTGCGCGGATTCGCCTACGAAAAAACCGGGTAGACTTTCAGTGATAAATGTCAGAGTAGATTGATTCTGGCTCATGTTTCGTCTCCTGTTATTCTGGTGAACTTTACGAACAAATGCGTCGCTCCGCTCGGCATGAAGTCGCTTTTGCAAACGCTTACTGGATGGTCGAGCTTGCCATATAGGAATTTCGATATACGGATGTTCTAAGGTTGGTTAAGAGAAGGTACGTGGTAGACGAGACCAGACATAGCCAACCTGCAAATCGATTCGGCAGAAATATACCCCCTGTACGACTCAATCCACAACCATTTATCGAACCGATGATTACAGTAGTGGAACGGCTAACTACTGAAAGTATTCTGCTAAGGATTCCGGAGATTAGGAATTACTGCGAGCGCTTTCGGTCTTGGTAATAGGCGATTCCGTTGTGTTCGCGGAGGGGTTACGCTTTTCGCCAAGCACAACCCGCACGATGTGAGTTTGACCGTCGTCGGACAATGGAATGTCGTCCTCCGTTTGCGGCGAGCCATCCAGCTCAACTATGGCGACCCCGCGGCTCACCGCAAGCGGGTTCTCCATCTTGATGCGATAGGTCGTGCGACCGCGCCGGTAAGTAATCTCAAAGTCGCGCCACCATCGCGGCACACAAGGAGCGATACGCAAACGCTCGCCCTGTAACTTAAAGCCGAGAATGGATTCAAGGCCGGCGCGATACATCCAGCCTGCGGAACCTGTGTACCACGTCCAACCACCGCGGCCGGTGTGAGGCGGGACTGCGTACACGTCGCCCACCGCAACGTACGGCTCAACCTTGTACTTGTGCAGGCCGGCACGCGTTGAAGAGTGATTAACCGGATTGAGAAGCGAAAAAAGCTCACCGGCGCGTTCCCCATCGCCCAGTATCGCGAAGGCAATCAAAGTCCACAGAGCCGCGTGCGTGTATTGTCCACCATTCTCGCGCACGCCAGGCACGTAACCTTTAATGTAGCCGGGATCTAACTTGCCTTTATCGAAGGGTGGCGTAAATAGAATCACCAGGCCATCACCGCGGCGTATTAAATACTCTTCAACTGCGGCCATCGAGCGTTGCGCTCGATAAGATTCTGCCGCCCCGGAGATCACGGACCACGATTGCACGATAGAATCGATGCGACACTCATCATTTTGTACAGAGCCGAGTGGATTGCCATCATCAAAGTAGGCGCGGCGATACCAGTCGCCGTCCCAGCCCTTTTCCGCCAACGCCATCTTCAGACTTTCAAGGTGCTCACGATAACGGTTGCCACGCGTCTTCTCCTTGCGGTTATCGCACAACGGAGCAAATGCTGCCAGCGTTGTGTAGAGAAACCAGCCAACCCAAACGCTTTCGCCTTTGCCCAGGTGACCCACGCGATTCATGCCGTCGTTCCAGTCGCCCGAACCCATCAGGGGTAGTCCGTGCGTTCCTACCGCCAGACTGCGATCGAGAGCGCGGGCGCAGTGGTCAAAAATCGATGCCGACTCTTCGGAAACAGTGGGCTGCGTATAAAACTCCTGCTCTTCAGGTTTCAGCAGCGGCTGTTCAAGAAATGAAACAATCTCATCAAGGACAGACAAATCGCCGGTAACGTTTGTATAGAAGGCGGTAACGAACGGAAGCCACAGCAGGTCATCAGAAAAGCGCGTGCGCACGCCGCGTCCCGATGGTGGATGCCACCAGTGTTGCACGTCGCCTTCTTTGAACTGATGGCTGGCGGCAAGAAGAATCTGTTCGCGGGCAACGGCCGGGCTGCTGTAGACAAGCGCCATCACATCTTGCAACTGATCGCGAAAGCCAAAGGCGCCCCCCGACTGATAGAAGGCCGAACGTGCCCAGATGCGACACGACAGGGTTTGGTAGAGCAGCCAGCGGTTAAGCATCGTATCCATTGCTGTATCCGGTGTTCTGACCTCAATCGTACCGAGCAGACTGTCCCAGTGTGCGAGAACGCTCTCAAACGCACTATTAACACTACCGGGATTGGTGAATTTTAGGACAAGCGATTGGGCTTCTTCCCTTGAATTGGCTTCGCCAAGCACAAAGATTGTTTCGCGCCCTTCGTGAGGCGCCAGCTCAATGGTCGTTTGCAGAGCGGCGCAGGGATCGAGTC
>JALYXE010000371.1 GCA_030947265.1 Acidobacteriota bacterium | reverse complement strand
GCCTGGGAGTGGCACCAGGATTATGGTTACTGGTACGCGAATGATTGTCTATTTCCTTACATGGCGAGCTGCTTAGTTGCGATTGATCGCGCAACGCAGGAGAACGGCTGTCTACAAGTGATCAAGGGATCACATCACATGGGCCGCATTGATCATGTCAAAGCGGGCGAACAAAAGGGTGCCGATATGGAGCGGGTACAGGAAGCACTCAAGTACCTGGAGTTGGTCCGGTGTGAGATGGAACCGGGGTCTGCACTCTTCTTCCACTGCAATCTGCTTCATCGCTCTGACGCGAATAGGAGCCCAAATCCACGCTGGTCCCTCATCTGTAGTTACAATGCGGCGCGCAACCCCTGCCGAGAAAAGTTGAATCACCCTGGTTACCGGCGCCTCGAGAAGTGGCCAGACTCTCAAATCAAAGCGATCGGACGTCGCCAGTTAGAAACGATGGCTAAGCAATCAGGTTTTCCTTCAGAGTCTATTTGAATATTCTAACCGAGAACCCGTCCCTCCCTGTGTGGTATGGGCGCCTGAGTGCTGCGGATGCTTTAAGAAAGTTCACTAAGGAACTTACGGACCATTAAACACTATCTCGCCAAATCTCTGCGGGATATGAAAGTCATCTCGTAAGGTCGGCGACCATGCTAAGCCCGCTGTTTTCGGACGCTGTTCCCCCCGATACAGGTTCATCCGCCACCGATCTCCAGGTAGTGGCGGACGGTGCGGCGCGGTCACAATGTCTTCCATTGGCAGAGCTATTTCGCAGGTCCACTCACGGTCACCGGCCTTTCCGTCGACCGTCCCATCCACTTGCACTGCCCACCGCAGTTTTTCACTGTTCCAACTTTCGTAGTGCAACGGTTTTCGCGCGGCAAGCAGATAGATATCCAGCATGGTGCCGAGTGGGTTTACCTCCAGTTCGATGTAGCTTGGCTGATTAGGATCAGCTTGGAGGAAAATTTCCACGACCTCCTCCTCCCATAGGTGGTCATCCCGGCGCCTCATGGTTGACCAAATATTGTCGTCCGCGCAGCGGAAAGCGAAGTAAAGAAAGTCTTCATCGTAGAGCACCCTCGCCTCGGTCTTGTACGTACTTTGGGAACCGTCCGAGTTGTTCACGAAATCGCCAACGGGCGGAGCTTTCTTCCACGCGGTGTCGTCGAGCTTGCCATCTACCTTGATCGGTCCCGATGTTCGCCTGACTTGATAGACTGGCAACCGCGGTGTCTGAGCTTTGGCCGTTAGAGTGAACAAACACCCTAGCCCCAGGACCATAACTAAGATTTTGTTTTGCTTGCTCATCTTGAAATCTCCGCCTTCTTTCCGTTCACCAAAAGGTAAGTCTTCTCGATCAAAATGCGCCTTGGCCCGTGTGTGATCTCGTTCTCCATCACCATCCGCACTGCCTCACTCAGGTCCAACATCACCCTTATGACCTCCGGTACTCTCGGGTTCAGGCTCGACCAAACTTAGTTTCCTCGCGAGGAACAACCAGACTTCAGAATCCGAACACTTCCGGAGCGGTGGAAAATTTTAAGTTGCGTAAGAAGGCTTTCGATCCGGACAAGGCCAGCGAAATCCCTGCCCAGCGCCAGTTAACGTTCTCACGGTTGTGAATCAAGACCGTCAGCTTATTCCAACCGCGACGTAGGGTGAGCTTCACGCGCGACGGGCGAAAACCGATTTGCTCTGGCAACTTGATGCCCTTGCTGTCGTTGATGACAACCTCTACCAGATCGTCGTGGCCGATTATCGCTTCCAGGACTCGTGCGCTTGAAGCGTAGACGTAGGTTATAGCTTTTGACTGGCAGTTCCCTGCAACAAAGCCCGTACCTTTCGTTGTTGTCAGAAAGTGGCGGTAGTGATGCGTCAGATCAAGAAATCCATAGACCATCTGCGCGTCTTTCCAGGAGGCCGCGAATTGCTCCGGCTTTGCGAGTGTCACTTCCTTGTCATAGGTCTTCTCGTCTATCTTTTCTGGAATCGACATCCTTTCGTCGATTGGTCCGAAAACCTTCCATGGTATGTTGGGCGCGGTCCAGTTGTTCGCCGCGCGCGAATTCTGTCTTTGATACCAGTAGGTGACCGCCTTCGGTTCGAGGCCGGCGAAGATACCGAAGTCAAAGAGTAGTGAATTGTGAAACGGGTAAGGATTCTCCAGGTGGAACCGGTAACGCCGCTCGTGCTGAGGTGCTCCAGCAAAGAAGTGCATGCGACCAGTCCTGTGCCAGGCAAAAGAAAAATAATCTTCAGCGGCTATCCCGTGAAGAACCTGAGGCGAATGGCTATCGGCGTCGATCAGAGCTGTGTCGCCACCGCCATGATTATGCCCGCTATCATACAGACTTACGCCCACCAAGTGGCCTTCCCCACGCACATTTACCGCGGTGAAATCGCGGTAACCGGTGGTTTGCGCGACGTAGCTGAACAACGCATGAAAGTAACGAACATCGAGCGGTAGTTTTGCGTTTGGCTCGATTGCGTAGCCGATAGTTATTGTCTTCGGGATCGCCTCCTGATTCCGGATCTTGATTCGTGCGCTTTTGCGGAAGGGCATCGGGAAATAGCAGGTGGACTTCCCGGGCCACGATTGCAATGCGAGCGTGTCAAAACCGCCAAAGAAATACTTGATTGGCGCGTTCACGCTGGGCGCGGGCCCATCGTCCCAGAAGATTGTCAGTTGCAGGTCGTCCAGGTTATCTCCCTTGATGGACAACCCACGCATGATCGCCGGACCTTGAAGCTCAAGGGAGTCATTCTCGCCTCCGGCCCGCAGCGTTATTTCTCGATACTGCCACGGCACTTCCTCCTTCACCGGTCCTCGCGGCGATCCGAAACCGGGAGCGCCATAACCCAGGTATTTAATAGTCACCCCGGAAGTGGTCCGCCGGCTCACGAGGCGCGCCGCGCTCTCCGGCCGCGCTGTCAGACGGTAATCAAGCTGCGCGTAAAACTCATCGAGATTACTCAGCGCTTCAATCTCGAGACGCAAGCCCCGTCGAAAAAAGACCGGCAGATAAATATTGAACGCTCCCTCGTAGTTAAATGCCGGCTCAGGAACGTATCGATCACCCGTCGCTTCAGCGGCTCGAAAGATTTCGTCAATCGTCCCAGCCACCGACGGTTTTGTCTCTCCGTCAACGAAGATGCGCAGAACTACCTGACCATCTTCAGCGATGGCGTTTAGATCGAAGCTTCTCGCCCACGTCGTCCAGACGTGCCTTAGCGAGCCAGCGCCTTTAAGGTCAGCCAGAGTCTTGCGTTCGCCGCGCTTCAAGGTCTGGAAGATGAAACTGTTTTTGGCGGCTGCGTATCTGTGAGGGTAGATTAATGGATCGAGGTAAAACGCTCGTTCTGCAGCTGTCTGCGCCTGAGCCGACAACACACTTGCCATAAGAGACGGCAACAGAACGATAGCGGTTAGCGCGGAGGATCTGCGACGCATATAAACCAGCTCTGCTTACTTACGGGGCCCGCGCGCGCCACGACCGAGCGATGGCGCATTGCTTTTGAGTTTCGTAGTCGCCATCCACGTCGCGTAATCAGTCCCCTGCCCGCCGGCTAACTGCGGATTGCTTTTGCTGAAGCCTGGCTCGCGGTTCGGATCGGCCAAGCCTCCGACGGGCACGTCGTGGCCGCTGTTGAAGAAAGTATTGTCGCGGTGATCAAACCTGAGTACGGCTGTGCCTACACCTGAGGTCTGATAGAGCATCGTTTCGTCTACCACTCCCGAAAGGATGAAGATATTACTCCTCAATGTTAGATCTTCGGTCCGCGACAGACGGACTGAACGCCCACATCCTTTGGCGGGGCTGTCAACCTCATTGCCTGGACGGACGAGCAACACGCCACGTTCGCCTATGCCGATAAAAGTGTTGT
>JALYXE010000365.1 GCA_030947265.1 Acidobacteriota bacterium | reverse complement strand
ATCTTTGCGTAACGTATTGCCAACGACAAGGACACGGGAGAGCAACGGGCCCGTTTGTTGTGTATCTCCACCACGGCGATCGCGATAGAAAAGCAACAAGCGGTAGAGCTCATCTTCACATTCGTGCGGATTGCATGTGACGGTGCGGATTATCAGCGGCTGCTTTCGTCTAAAAACCATCGCGGTAAATCCCTTATCCGAAGAACTAAGTAGCAGCCCGTCGCCGTTCGTCCCCTTTATGGTCAACCATTGGCCTTCACCGATGTGGCGAGGAAGAATCAAACCCGCGCGCCAACCCAGAGAATGTACGACAGCTTCGTATTCGCGAAGAACGGAGGTGCGAGTGGCCACCGCGAGATAGCGATCTCTTCCCTGCGAGTCCGCTGACAGGCGTTCTCTGGAAATCGACAGCTCTTCAAGTGAAGCGCCAAAGCCGCGCTCCATTTTCCACGTAAGCACTTCCTCAAGCTCAGCGTTCGAAGCCGGCTGCGATTCTAAAGCCAGAATCAAGCTGCGACTGGAGCCATCCGGTAGCGCCACTGACCATCGCTTCTGACTCAGCAACCCGGCAGTCGTCGCAAGTTCAGTCAGTGCGGCAGTAACTTCCGGAAGGTCGGAGATATTTGGCTCGTCGAAGCTGGGACGGATCAAGGCCTCTGGCAAGTCGACTGTTGCCGCACGCCGCAGACTGGATGTGCCTGCCCGTGCACGCTCGAGCTGGACCATTGTGATTAGTCCCCTTTCAAACCCAACCGCAGTGGATGGGTACCAGGGGTTTATCAATTTGGACAAAGGGTTGGGCACTATTTCAGATTTCAGATTTCAGATTTCGGATTGCTGCAGCTTTCCAGGCTCGTCGTGGGTCTGTCCTCTTTTATGATGAGAGAGTCTAATCCGCAATGTCAATTGGCGCCGGAAATCGCCAATGATTACCATTCAGAATAAGGCGTTCCTTCCGACGAAGTGTCGGGAGAGGCACTGTGAACATCAGTCACGCCCTGTTCCCCGGTGTTCGAATTCACATCTTCGCCTGTGGTTACGGTCCAATCCTTCTCTCCGGTAATTGGATCCTGAGGCAGCTCGCGCATGTAGCCCGCGGCAACCAGATCATCGAGCGACTGCGGTAGCTTCTGTTTGTCAGCGGCGTATTGATCGAGCAACGAACGCATCTTTGAGAGATCATCGCGCAAGACTGCCTCCCGGGTATGCATGATCGTTTTTTGATACTGCGGCAGGGCGATAGCAGCAAGAATAATGATAACCGTGATCACAATCATCAGCTCCAGCAGGGTAAAACCGCACCGACGCGCGTGGGGGCAAAGGGGAAAGGGTAAAGGGGAACGACTGTGCTGAACACTCGTATCCCTTTCCCTTTTTCCCTTTCCCTTTTCCCCCATTTCTTTGCAGTTACCAGTCACTATATTTTTCACCATCCAGAGCCGTGCCCTTCGACTTCGAGCGAACGTCGAAAACGTTTTCGCCACCCCATGAACCGGCATCCGCCGCGTCGTAGCAGGAGCGCAAGTCCCACTTGGCTTCGCCTGTCATTGGGTCAATGGGAATGCTGCGAAGATAAACTTTCTTCTTAGTCGCCACTTCTCCCACCTTCGTTGCGTCTACACCACTCTCTCCCCGACCACCACCTATCCCCGCGCGAGGAATTACGTTGACGCCATTGACAAGCGTTTCGAGATCCGGCGGGTAACGATCCGGATTATCTACCCCGAATATCGTCGGATCGCTAATCACGACCTTGCTGCGTGGATCGACATAATTACTTAGCTGCTGCTGCTGTTGTTGTTGTTGCTGTTGCGGATTGAGGGTCGTAGCGTTAGACATGCCGACCGTGTCGCGATGAAACTCATCGATAGCGGTGCGCATCTGTCGCAACGACTCCCGTAGTTGCTGTTCCTTTTGTCGTTTGACAGAGAGTTTGAGCAGCGGAACAATGCCAAGCGTCAAAATAGTCAGCACCGTAATGGTGATGACAAGCTCGATTAGAGTGAATCCTCGCCGGTTGCGCTTTGAGCTCAACATCTGTGACGCACTAAACGGCGACTTAATGACGGATGATATAGTTACGCGGCGACTGGGAAGCTTAGCCGCTTTCACCGCATCGCCGCGTTCTAATTTATTTGGGCGTGGCCCTTGGAGGTAACTCACTTCTTATTGCTTCACCGACGCGCGAACCGGGACCACATCGATCGCAACATCGCGAGTGTCTGTTCCCAGGAAACGCATGGTACCTTTATCGAGAGCTAGTCCAGGATCACCCGCGGCAAGAGCTTCCACTTCAATGAAAAGCACCGCGCCGGCGCCCTTGATCGACGCTACGCCATCAAGATTTGAAACTGAGATCAGGCAAACTCCCGATGCGTCGATTGACTGAGTGAAAGTCGCACCCGGTTCCTTAGTGTCTTTGGCATTCGCCAGCAAAGGCCCCGCCGCAACCGCTCGCACTTTTACAATCCTGGGATCAAACCGTAAGGCAATGACCGCCAGGGCCAACGACGTATCGGAGTTCACCATAAGCGAAAATTGACGCCTTTCACCGACTTTCATGGTCTCATTCGGTGAAGTTAGCGCTATTTGCGCGGTGCGGGCCGAAGTGTTAACCGGACTAATCGCCGTCTCAATCGGTTTCGCCAGGCTTGTAAGCGTGGCGTGCGCGTCCCCGGTGAGATTCGTGTTCACTGCAGCGACTTCCCGCGCCGCTCGATCGCTTACGAGCGACTTTGGCGCCGGCACGAAGGCCGGCAAATCTTCTGAGGGCAGCGGTGTCTTTGCCGTTTGTTCTGAAACATTTGCCATTTGTTGAGCGCTCGGGGTCTTCGCCACCCCGGCCACCACGCCGACGTCACCAAGCCCTTTCGGAGAAGCGGAGGCTGTATTATTAGCAGAAGCTGTACTGGAGGTTTGCGCAACTTCCTCGGTCTTTGCAGGGGCCACAGGAACATTAGCGACATTCGAAGTGGGCACGGGTTCGGATAGCTTAGCTGTCGCATTCCGTTTTTGAACACGAGCCGCTGCCAACTGGTCTTCGCGGTCGGCCTCGCGCAACATGGCTTCGAGTGAACCTGTCGTGGGCGACTGCAAAGTTCCGCTGGGCCGCATCTCTTCATCCCGCGGTGTGACAGCCGGGGCACGCAATACCCGCGGAGTCACAGCAATTACAATGTCTACCCGTCGATTGTCACGGGTCGGCGATGTAAACAGCCGGCCCAATACAGGAATTAGCCCTAACAAGGGCAATCCCTGGCGGCCATTAGTCTGCACGTCCTGGGAAACGCTGGCCAACATCATAGTGCGGTTGTTTTGAACGCGGGCGGTTCCGGTAATCGTTCGCTCTGTGAAGGTTGGTGTCAATGTACTGGCGCCGAGCACGTCTTTGGATTCGATCGACATCTTCACCTGCACATCCTGATTAGGAAATACTTGCGGCGTAAACTTTAGTGTAAGACCTGTAGGCTCATAGTTAATTACTGGGAAGCCGCCAGTTGGAAACCCGCTAGTTGTAGTGGGCGTTCCAGTTTGTATTCCAAACGGGTAGGCTTGGGCCGTTTGCACCGGAACCCGCTGGCCAATACGAGCGCTTGATTCTTCTCCGTTGAAAGCATGAACCTGGGTTGAAGCAATCAGCCTTGTATTGTTTTTGCTTTGGAAAGCAGTTAGCACGGAGGGGGGAATCACTAGAGCTGCCGCAGCGGCTGTGGGGACGCCTCCGACAATACTTGCCAGGTTGACACCAGTTCGCAATCTGTCAAGAGTTCCATTTGACGTAAGCACAGATAAACCCGGCGAGCCGCCAAGAGTTAGGGTACTACCTGATCCCAACTGATTACCCAATTGCAACAGATCATTTCTAGAGACCTCGTAGATGTTCACGTCCATTACAACTTCGGCCCGATCCTTATCGATGCTCTGTAGCAGTTCGCCGATCAAACGGACGTTCTCCGCAGTATCGCGCACCGTCAAGCTGTTGGTGTCTTTATCAGGAACGACGATTGTTTGCGGCCGGCCCACTGATGGAGGTATTGCCTGACCCACCAGAGCCTTTGCTTTATCGGGATCCGTGTTTGCGAGAAAGAAGGTGCGCAAAACAAGTTGCTGATACTGCGGCCGGCGCGTTTGGTCCGCGACAAGGATAGTTCGCCGGCTCAGTTTCTGGAAAAACAAACCTTCCTGGAGGAAGATGTAGTCGAGCGCCTGCGAAGTGGTGACGTCGCGCAGATTGATATCGATGGTTCGCGGCTGGACAAACGATTGCCGGTCGAAAATGACATTGAGGTTGAGTTGCTCAGCGAGGCTGCGAATGAAAGCCTTCAAATCGCCGCTGTAACTAATTACGCGCAGCTGCTCAGTTCGTGCCGGAGGTAAAGGGACTTCTTCGGCCTGTGCACTCGTTGGGGTTAGATTCCCTTCCTGGAGCTCGCCGCTCTTGGCTCCATTTCCAATGTTGCCGTTGTTTCCTTCCTTTATTCCCTGGAGTCGCAACATCCGCTCCATTTCTGAAACCGCGAGCTCGTTGACGGCATCGTATCCGTAGGCCTGCCGAAAAGCGTTATACGCTCCAATGAAATCCCGCTGCTCGGCAAGGGCCCGGCCTTGCTGCATGTAGGATTGCGAAGCGTTAAAGCTGGCGCGCCGGAAATGGAGTTGATACTCGAGATTTGAAGGATCCGCGGCAACTGCCAGCGTAAACTCCTGGGCTGCTTTTTCCCACTGCTGCTGCGCTTCATAGTTCATTCCCGCTTTGAAGTTTTTCTCACCTTTCCTGGCTAGCGCCGTAGCCGGCAAAAGCAGCAGGGAAAAAGCGAGCAGAAATGAAACAAAAATGCGGGGTTCTGTCTTTATTCTCATGGCAATCTCTCTTAGCGGAGGTTGGACAATCCGACGTGGCTTAATAATGCCGTTCAGGGAGCTAAGATGCAAACCCTCCCGATTCTTTTTCTTACACGCCACGCAAAAATATCGGTTCCTTTAAACGGCTGCAGTTTAGAACTAAAACTTAGCCGGCGGGCCTTCCACAAACGGCTAAACGCTACATCATCAGGAGTTGGCCCGAACTTCCTCGACGAAGGTCACCCGGTTAATCTCGTGCAGGGTGGAAACTCCCGCAAACACCTTTTTAAGCGCCGACTCGCGCAGGCTGGTTAAACCCTCGGCCTCTGCTGCTCTTCGAACCTCCGAGCCTGGCCTGCGCTCCACAATCATTTCCCGGATATTGTCGGACAGATCGAGCAACTCATGAATCGCAGTGCGGCCGCGATAGCCTGTGTGATTGCAGGCATCACAGCCGACGTTTATGTAGAACGCAGTTTCACGATGTTCCTCCGGCCGTAGTCCTGACTCCGCCAGCTCTTCCTCTTTTGCGCGATATTGGCGCTTGCAGTACGGGCAAAGCATTCGAATCAGACGCTGAGCCAGCACACAGTTCAAACAGGAAACAAAGTTATAAGGCTCAACGCCCATGTTAAGGAAACGACCGATAACATCGATGACGTTGTTTGCGTGGACGGTGGTAAATACGAGATGGCCCGTCAAAGCAGACTGGATCGCGATTTGAGCCGTTTCCGTATCGCGGATTTCCCCCACCATGATCTTGTCCGGGTCGTGGCGCAGGATCGAACGCAGACCGCGATCGAATGTGAGCCCTTTCTTTTCGTTGACGGGAATCTGCGTAATGCCGTGCAACTGATATTCGACCGGATCCTCGATCGTCACGATCTTATCTTCTTCATTTCGGATCTCATTGAGGGCGGCGTAAAGAGTAGTGGTCTTGCCCGAACCGGTTGGACCCGTCACCAATACCATGCCGTAGGGTTCGGCAATGTAGTGGCGAAACTTCCGCAAATCTTCTTCGGCAAAGCCGACCACATCCAGATTGAGATTACGAAACTCTTCGTTAATTTGCTCCTTGTCAAGAATACGGATGACTGCGTCCTCACCGTGGATAGTGGGCATGATCGACACGCGGAAGTCTACGTTGCGACCCTTGTATCGCACCCTGAAACGACCGTCCTGCGGCACACGGCGCTCGGCTATGTCCAACTCGGACATAACCTTTATGCGCGAAATCAGCGTCTGGTGATATGCAAGATCAATAGGATCAACTTTGGCGTAGAGCGCTCCGTCAATTCTATATTTCACCTGCACCTCTGTGTCGCGCGTCTCGATGTGAATGTCAGAAGCGCGGGACTCCATTGCGTTGTAGATAATCGAATCAACGAGTTTTATGATTGGTGACATCTCCGAATCGGTTGCCAGCCGATCGAGATCGAGCACCTCTTCCCCGTGTTCAGTTTCTCTTACCAGCGAGATGCGAAAGCCGGATGCCGCTTCCTGCAATACCCGCTGCGTCGCATCGCCGCGGCGCAAGATGACTTCAATGGCGCCAGCTGTCGCCACGTGTGGAACTATTCGAGACCGCAAGGCGTTGGCGAGCTCGTCCAGCCGTTCAAGATCGGTCGGATCCGCCATAGCGATGTGAAGCCCTTTCTCATCGCGCTTCAGCGGGAGAAACTGGTGACGCACCATCAGGTCAACCGGAATCTCATTAAAGAGTCCATAGTCGATTGGCGATTCCTGATCGGCAGGCAGCAGTTCGACAAAGGTCAGCCGGTAGCGACGCGCGAGCTCCTTCGCCGCGCGCACCTCGGGTGGCTCGTGGTTGTCCCCACCAGGAGACAATTTTTCATCTACCGCGACCGTAGAAGCCAAAGTCTTTGGCGACGGAGGAGTTGCTGTAGGATTTTTAGTAATCTGTTTCATTCAGGTTTGGCCAGATCGTAATATCTGACTCATGCCGGGGTCTTTAATGGTGGCCAGTAACTCCAGCGCCGCTGGAAATTGATTGAATGATGGGCAGATAAATGGCCAGGAGAATGGTGACGACGATTCCACCCATTACCACAAGAATCGCAGGCTCGAGCGTGGTCGTCAACTGCTCGAGTCGCACCTCCGACTCAGCGTCATAAAAGACTGCGACCTCGTCGAGCATCTCCCGTAAGCTCCCGGAACGCTCGCCTATTTCGACCATGTCAATCGCCAGCAAGGGTACCCACCTGGCATCTTCAAGACTCTCTGTGAAAGAGCGGCCTTCACGAATCATTGGCAGTATTGCCGAACTGCGACGACGTAACTCCCGGTTTGTTATCGATTCAGCCGCAATTTCCCAGGACTCTACCAGCGTGATACCGCCGGCTAGCAGCGTTGCCAGGGAGCGAGTAGCCTGGGCCACTGATAGTTGTATTACGAGGTTACCTGCGAGCGGTATTTTCAGAATTAACGCATCAACCTTCAGACGACCAGACGTAGTGCGAGACCAGAGAAACACCAGGATCGCGCCGCCAATAAATAGTGGCCCAAACCAGAGCACGTTCGAGGACAACCATTTTGAAAGCCCCACTACAATCTGCGTAACCGTCGGTAGATCGGTACTAAGTCCGGAAAACAACTCAGACATTCTCGGTACAACATAGATTGTCAAAAACGTCACCATGCAGCCCGAAGCAAAAAGCAGGAATAGCGGATATGCGAGTGCCCCGCGAATCTTGCGGCGCAGCGCTACGTTGCGACGCATGTAGGTTACGTAACGACCAAGAACCTCATCCAGCGCGCCCGAACGCTCCCCCGCCAGAATGGATGCCGTATAAATTCTCGGGAAGATGCCTCCCTGCGCTGCAAATGCCTGGGACAGGGCCGAGCCACCGCGAATCTGCTCCTCTACATCGCCCAGCACGGCGCGCAAACGCGCCGACGCTGCGCGCTTACGCAACATTGATATAGCTTGCAGAATTGGGATGCCGGCTCGGACCAGCGCGGCAAGTTGCTGGTTGAAAAGGAGAAAGTCGTTTGCTTTTACGCGTGCCCGGCCGCCCCCTCCCCCCAGTCGGGTGAGCGTGTTAACTCCGCTCGCTTTGGGTGGGGTGACATTAAAGACTCGGAAGCCTTCGCGCTCCAACCGCGCCCGTGCCTCATTGACGCCCGGCGCTTCAACTGTGCGCGTTACCACCTCGCCCGCAGGCGTACCTAATCGGCAAATAAACTCAGCCATTGCTATTTGATTCCGCAGTTCAAATCAGACGAAGTATAACATGCGACGTTCGAGCACCCTTTCTAAGGCTATTCCTACACGCCCGAAAGGATAAGAAGTTGCGTCCATCGATTGTTCGGGTAGGTGTCAGTTTGAAATTCAGCCGCGGATTAACGCGAATGAACGCGAATCTGAAAAGACTAGACCAGAAAGATCGCCAACTCCGACGAGCTTTCTGAATTCCTTTCTACTCTTTGTTGCCAAGGCTTGTTTATTCTAATACTTCTTTTTCAGATTCGCGTTCATTCGCGTGAATCCGCGGCTCAATTTTTGGGTGCGCTCGCACTATTTTAAAGTGACCCATTCTCAGCTATCGTTACTTCTTGCGCGTCATGGCTGCCTGTCCTACAATGAATCTCAGTTGACACAGACTGGAATTTGAAAGCAGCTGCGGCCAGGTCTCCCACGTCAGCCATTCCTGAATTATCTACAGAGTTTCAGCTCTCGGGCATCAGTCTTTCCCTCTCCGGCATCTGTGTTGCAGCCCCATCTCTGGTCAGCACAAC
>JALYXE010000362.1 GCA_030947265.1 Acidobacteriota bacterium | reverse complement strand
GAGTGATTCCTTCGAGGCCTTGCACTTCTACATGCAGTTCTGTTGACTCGCCTTTCAAGAGAGAAGTCTTCGGAGCAGTTAGATCAATCTTCAGCGCTCGAAAGTTTCCCGAGGTGCTGGTGCCGTTGTCCTGTATGCCTATGTTGGTTGGACCGATTACATTCTGGGGGATCGATACGACAGCAACTCTGGGTGACTCGGCGATCACTTTTCCATTAGCGTCGCGAATCTTCACGTTGGTGTTTGCTGAGTTTCCATCGAATGGGCCGTTCATCGGAAATGGCAGTCCGCTCTGTCCCAGTTCAGGAAACGAGAAACGATCGGACGCGCCCGCCGCCGCAAGACGACCCAGAGCCATAAGCGCACGCGCGAGTTGCTTGCCTTGCTCATCCGACAAGATCAATTCGGCGTTCTGCGCGGTATCAGGGAGCTTGATATTCTCGATTTTTCCGTCCGCAACTTTTGCGGACCGGTTGGCAATCTCGACTACGTAAGCCTCGAGACGGTCTAAGTTTTCTTTTTTTTCTTTCGGGTTCTTCCCTTTCGGCTCAGGAATCACCGTTCCTGAGATCGTATCTCCAGGCCTGATATCGTCCGGCAGGCTGACTTTGATATCACCACGGAGCGTTGTTAAGGTGACGTTGCGAATGCCGCTGGATGTTTCAGACGAAGCAGTGGGATTCTGTAACGCGCCATCGTAGGCGCTTCCTGACATCAGTACAGCGAACGTGACAACCAGAAGTCTGATGAGCATGTCGGGTCTCCTTGGTCTACTTAGATTGTTCAGCATTAACCGCCAAAGTTATTGGCAGTCCTCAAGGATGAATGCGCAGCCGCTACGCGCAGTCAGCGCGATCGCTCAGATAGATGTCTTATTAAATCTGTTCTGCCTTACTACCAATGCGGAAAGACAATGAGTAAATTATTGCTGACATTGGTACCACCGAGGCTGCGTTCCGTCAACCTTATGCTGACACTTTATGCTGACGACCACCCTGTTAATCGTTGAAGCTAGGTTAGACTGCATCTGGTGCCATCGAGAATCGAATTAACCAACCTACGACCCTTAGGCGTTACTGCGCTCAGTATCTTCTTCATGGCAGCAACCGCTATTACGATTGTGGCGGCGATCTCGCTGACGTTTCCAAACGGTTTTTTCGAACCGATATGGAAACTGAATCCACGTGGACGCGCAGGCCTCGGCGCGATCGGAATGTGGGCTGTGCTCTTATTCTCGGTAGTTGGCACAGCTTGTGCCGTAGCCGCTGTAGGGTTGTGGCGAGGAGCGCCTTGGGGCCGTTGGACTGCGATGGCGGTCTTGTCAATCGATCTACTGGGCAACGTGTTCAACGTAATTTCAGGAGCCGAGCCGCGGGCAATTATTGGAATTCCGATTGCCCTTTTGATAGTTGGGTATTTGATCACCCGAAGGGTGAGACTTTTCTTCAGCAAGCCGCGCGGTCTAAATTAGGTTCAAGACTGGCGTTTGGGCATCCCCTGTGACTGGGTGGCAATGATTCCATGGGATTAAGCATCGAAAAGATCGAAGTGCTGTTGTTGGTTGCGGCAGTGGTCGCCATGCTGGCGAGACGGCTGCGCGTGCCCTATAGCATTGGGTTGGTCATCGCCGGAGTTGGCCTGGCGCTCCTGCCCTTAACACCTCTGGTGCCGCTTACCAAGCAGCTGATTTTCACCATCTTTCTACCGCCGCTGATTTTTGAAGCCGCCATCAATCTCCGCTGGTCGGAGTTGCGGCGAGAAATGCCGGTAGTGCTGGTGCTCGCAACTGTTGGCGTTTTGCTATCAGCCGCAGTCACGGCCGTTGGGATGCATTATCTGGCCGGTTGGGCTTGGATCAGTGCGCTGGTTTTCGGTGTACTGATCGCCGCCACCGATCCCGTTGCCGTCCTCGCCACGTTCAAAGAAACCGGGGTTCAAGGTCGCGTGCGTCTGCTCGTCGAAGCTGAAAGTCTGTTTAACGATTGCACTGCGGCAGTGGCCTTCACCATCGTTCTCACTCTTGCGGCCGGACAGGGCATCGGTGTCATAGGTGTCACAAAGTCACTGGTAATAATCGTAGTTGGCTCTATCGCATGTGGAGCTTTGGTTGCTCTCTTGTGTCTTTTGCTCGCTGGGGCGACCGACGATCACCTGATCGAGATAACATTCACGATGGTTGCTGCTTATGGGTCGTTTCTGCTGGCCGAACACTTTCACACCTCAGGAGTGTTGGCGGCGCTTACTGCCGGGCTGATCATTGGGAACGTCGGCCATCTTTCGCTCGCCGCAGAGTCGCGGAAGACTGTCGAAGAGTTCTGGGAGTACGTGGCCTTCTTTGCCAACTCACTGATTTTCCTACTCATTGGAATGCGAGTCGCCATCCAGAATTTCAGAGCGTTCATACCTGCGGCAATTGCGGCGATCTTTCTGGTCATACTTGCCCGGGCTTTCGCTATTTACCCCAGTTGCCTTCTTTTTCTTCGATCAAAACTAAGGGTGACAGCGCGACACCAGCATATCCTCTTTTGGGGTGGTTTGCGGGGTGCGCTGGCGCTTGCGCTGGCACTGGGACTTCCGCCACAGATGCCTGGCCGTGACGATATTATCGCTGTGGCTTTTGCGGTAGTTGCTTTCTCGATCTTCGTTCAGGGACTGACCATTACTCCGTTGATGCGCCGACTTGGTGAGCTTGCGTCTTTTCAAAAACCGGCCGTCAAATAGTCGAAATCTCCACCCTCTGTTCTTAAATTCGGTTAGGCCATTTCAGGTGATTTGCCAGGTTTCGCCCGCAAGTCGGTCTACCGGTCCGGGCGATTCTTTACTATCGGACGGCGCAACCTCGCTTCCCCGTGGTTCACATGCCTCCGCGTTCGCCTTCTCTCCAGTCTCACTCAAACCATCGACTCCGACGATCGTAAGCTGCTCGAAGACTTTCGCCAGCGAACCTTCTGACGGGGCCTCTCCAAATTGTCGTAGCCAATCCAAGGTCTCTAGAACTCTCCGCTTTGCGATGACGTTGTGCTTGGTGCTCTCAACTTCGAGCAGGGCTTGCAGCGAAACGAACGTCGCGTCGCGAACGCAACGATTTTCCCGCACCAGGTCTCCGCTCAGTCGATCGGCCAAGAGGCGCTCCCTACCGGCCAGCGTGACCGGGCGGGCAAAGAGTCTGTCGACCATTGCCTGGCTAAGTTGCGCCCCAGCAATCTCGCCGTGCGTTGTCCCTAACGACAGGCGGAGCTTATCGATCAGGTAGCGCTGGATCACACAAACTTGCTTGGCAATCTCTTCGTGGCGCTTGCGTATTCGCCGTCTCTCAAAGCTAAACATACGCTCTATCGAGGCTGCCCCTAAATCACCTTACG
>JALYXE010000341.1 GCA_030947265.1 Acidobacteriota bacterium | reverse complement strand
CCCCAAACCAGTTGGCGTCACATTTGCCGCCATAGTGTTAGGTCCGACTCAGAATATCTCGGCATCGGCGACGGGAGGTTTATCTATCGGGCTAACAATGAACAAGTTCTACACTGCCTACACCTTCATCGAGTCGCCATCAGCGCCGATTGTAAAGGGAACC
Source organism: Acidobacteriota bacterium (assembly GCA_030947265.1). Lineage (GTDB taxonomy): Bacteria > Acidobacteriota > Blastocatellia > Pyrinomonadales > Pyrinomonadaceae > PSRF01. Next base: position 2,467 of record JALYXE010000341.1, on the reverse strand, counting down.
GCTCTAGCGCTCGGTGCAAAAGCCTACAACGATTCCTCGCCAACCAGCTATCGCGTTTTAGCTGGACCCGACGGTGATCTGATTCTCACCGGACCGGTACACGCTTACGGCTACATCGGCAGCAGTTACAACATCGCTGCGCTGGCAAGCTCTGAAATGTGCCGTTACGCGAAGATTGGCATGAACACACGCTTTGGTGACTACAGCGTACACCCTCAGGCTAATCCGACTGATGAACCGCCGGACACGATCACGCAAGAGAACATAACCTACCAACAGTATCGCGATATGCAAGGGAACGGAACGGTGCAGAGCAGTGGCGGTATGCTGAACAGACGCATCATAACGGTTCCCATTGCTTCGAACACCACCTACAACACTTCGAACCGCACGGTTGTTTCAAATCGCCTGGCGGCGTTCTTTGTGAAGAAGAAGGTCGGCACAGACTGCAACCTTGAGGTCGAGTACATCGGCGCGCCCCTCGCCGTTCCTGAAGGCACATTCACGCCCGGTCAATCGCAAATGAGCGAGCTTTCTATTCCTGTTTTATACAGATGAGGTGAGTCAATGCGAAAACCTATTAAACGACTTCAGCAGGTTCGTCGTTTCCTCAAAAAGGAACGCGGCACACAGATACTCGAGTTGGCCATTGCCTTGCCGGTAATGTTGTTGCTGCTTGGAAGTGTCGCCGAGTTTAGCCGGTACTTTTATACCTACTCAGCGCTAACAAACGCAGTTCGAGGGGGAGCACGGCACGCCTGCAAATGGGAAAAGAACGCGTCCTGGACCGTCCCTGAAACCAGCAGAATGGTCGTCTATGGCGACTTCTCAGACACGTCCAACGGACCGATCCTTCCCGGGCTTACCACGAATAATGTGGTGGTTCAGGCGAATGGTCCTTCTGTCAACAACATCGACTCGGTAACGGTGAAGATCGTCAATTATCAATATCAGCCACTGTTTGACCTGGGAGCGCTGACTGGCATTCCGTCGCTCAGTCTCAAGATTGATATGAACGCCAGCGCCACCATGCATCAACTTTACAACGGACCGACCGCGGGATCATGACGCCGCTCTATGGCCGAGCCGTCATACATGCGACTCTCCATAGAATTTCAAAGATGAGGTACGGAGCGATGATCAATAAGTGCTTTGACAAAAAACAACGTGGGGCCGCGCTGGTGGAATTTGCCATCGTTGCCACAGTCTTTTTTACCGTTCTTTTCGGTGTTGTAGAGTTTGGTCGTTTCTTCTGGACGCACAACGCTTTGCGCGATGCCGCCCGCCGCGGTGTTCGCTATGCCACCATCCGCAAGAATGATGCTGCCGGCATTCAGGCGGTGAAGAACATGGTCGTCTACGGAGATCCAAACGCAGATCCGTCGACCTCTACGCCCGTCGTATCAGGTCTGACCACAAATAACGTTGCGGTGGAATATCAAAACTACAACGGCGTGCTTCTGAGTTCGAGAGCTTCTGTCAGTATCGTCAATTATCAATTTCAATTCGCCGTTCCAATCGTCGGCGGCACGACAACGATGCCTGCTTACCGAACTTCGCTGCCAGGCGAGAGTGCGGGCTATGTCCCATGCGATGTTCCGGCAGGAAATCCATTGGCGCCCTGCAACATCATTCCAAACTAGGACCTCTCTCCAAATTGCGCCAGCGCGCGGGCACAATAGTAGACCCTTCTACGGCGACAATATGACGCAATCACTAACATTAGTAGTGCTAAGCACCAGTCTCGATAACTTCAAGGAGATTCGTGCCGCCCTGGCAACTGACAACCGCGTTCATCTGCTCGCCGGTGGCGATGATGTCGAGCAGCTCCACGGCGAAATCGTCCGCCTGAAGCCGGCGGCCGCTATCATCACGCTCGGCGCCAACGCCGAGCAGGCTATCAAGCTTATTCAGCGGCTGGGTTCGGAGTCGCCGAAAACCGCGATCATTTCCGCTGCTCGTAACGCTTCGTCCGATCTGCTACTGCAAAGTCTGCGGGCCGGAGCGCGCGAGTTTCTTCAGCTGCCAATCAGAGCTGAGGAGCTGAAAACCGTTCTGGATAGAGTCGCCGACTTTTGCGCGGTTCAGGTTGAGACTCCTAAGAAAAAGGGTCGCATGATAGCGGTCTTTTCGAGCAAGGGTGGCTGCGGTACATCTTTCATCGCCACTAATCTTGCTGCATCAACTAAAGCTCGAACGGTGCTGGTAGATCTCAACCTACAGGCGGGCGACCTCCCCCTTTTCCTTGGTGTCGACCCGAAGTATTCCTTCGCGGATATGGCAGAGAATCGAACCAGACTTGATGATGCTTTGATTAACAGTTTTACGACTCCGTATTCTGGCAATCTTTCGTTGCTGGCCGCGCCAAAAGAAGCTGACTCGGCTGACGAGATCGAACCTGAACACGTCTTCGAAGTACTCCAGCGATTGCGCGAATCCTACGACTATATCGTGCTCGATCCACAAC
>JALYXE010000333.1 GCA_030947265.1 Acidobacteriota bacterium | reverse complement strand
CCGTAGGTCCGTGGACGTTCCAGTCTCAGCTGCTCCAGATTCCGTCAGCACTAGAGAAGAAGCAGAAATGAGCGGCGCGTTCTACTCACTCTATAGCGCTTTCTTTGGCGGACAACCGAACTGGCCCGAAGCGGCTGCGGCAGCCATCGCTTTTGACGGCGATGCTTATGTTGTCCGCGCTCTGGTAGTTAACGCTGCCGAAAACAAGGCCAACGCAGTACCTTTTGTTCCCCAATTCATTTCCGGTCCAGCGCTGGTTCCACAGGCCGCGAGCGTATTTCCTGCAGATACTGCTCTCTTCGTAACCGCCTCGCTTGACTATTCTCAAATTTACGACGAGATGGTAAAAGCGATTGCCAACGCGGAAGAATTAGCAAGAAAATACGCGAGGCAGTCCGCCGGCACACCCGACTCGGCCGAACGTACTCAGCACCCCTCGCCATTCGCCATATACGAAAAGAAACTGGGTATAAAGATCAAGGACGACCTACTGCCCCTTCTGGGAAACGAGCTGGCGTTGGCCCTGCTCCGCGCAACACCCGTTGCAGCTGACAATAATGCGGACGCGCAGCACCCCCCGGGAGATAAGAGCGAGCGGAAGAATTCACGGGCGTCGGAAACTAATCCCGTAATCGCAATCGCGATAAAGGACAAAGAAGCAGTACAAAGGCTAATACCAAAATTAATTGAGACGTTAGCATTCAAAGGCGCGAATCTCTTTGCGCAGACTGAAAAGCGGGATGAAACTGAAATTACTTCTTACGCCAACATTCTCTCTTACGCTTTCGTAGGCGATTTCCTCGTGCTCTCGCCAGATGCTGCAGCGACGCGACGCGTAGTCGATTCCTATTTGGGCCACCAAACTCTTTCATCGGATAGCCGTTTTAGAAACTCGACACGCTGGCAAGCGCGCCAGGTGCTCGGGGCAGTTTACGTAGCTCCCGATTTGATAGAGCGCTATTATCCTCTTGCCGGCAGTGTTGGTGCGCCGGCAAATGACAAGATGAGAGATTTTTTATTTCAACTGAGCCCGATAATTGATCCCGTAACCTACTCGCTTTCAAACGATGGACTGGGCCCGCTGCACGAGTTGCATGTGCCAAAGAATTTGCTCATGTTGATGATTGCCGGGATGTCGAACCAAGCCACTCAAGTACCACTTGTAACTAACGAAGCAATCGCCATGAGCATGATGCGGACTGTGGTAAGCGCTGAGGCCACATTTCAGGCGACTGAAGGTGACGGTCGCTATGGAACTCTTGATGAATTGCTCTCGGCAGGTCTCATCAGCAAGGAAGTGATCCATAAGTACGGTTACAAGATTGAAGTGACTACCTCATCAAACAGATTTGAGGCCACTGCGGTGCCGCTAGAATATGGGAAGACGGGAAGACTCTCTTACTTCGTCGATGACAGCGGAGTGATTAGAGGCGGCGACCACGGCGGAGGAGCCGCAACCATTTCCGATAAAGAAATACAATAGCGAGCTACTGCCCCGGACCGTTCGCGTGGGAACCCACCAGCTAACGCAGCCGGTACTCTCACAAAGCGCGCGGCCTGAAAGAAATCGCCCTACATCGCCGCTCAAAACAGAACCGTTGGCGGTAGCCAATGGATGCCAAAACTCAAGTTTAGGGTGATTGTTTCTCTTCCAAATTTGCGTGGGAAACATAGTCTCTTACAGACTTAATTGAGTGCTACCATCCATTGGGTACCGCCAACGGTTCTGCATTGTTTGGCGATGTTGCCCAGGACTTTGGCATCGGCTGCTTTCACTCTCCGGAGCTTTGACACACCCTAGTCGCCGCTGATCGTTCTTACAGATTCTCGATATCCACAGGCTCTAACGCTTCCGCAACCTCAAATCCGAGCACACGCGAATAAAAATAAAGTTCCCCATCCAGAGCACGTTTAATGTTCTTCGCCTGGCGAAATCCGTGCTGTTCGCCGTCGAATGGAAGATACGCCACCGGAATCCCTTTTGCTCGCAACGCGTCAACCATCATCTGTGCCTGGTTTGGCGGTACAACCTTGTCATCGAGTCCCTGAAAGAAAATCACCGGGCAAGACAAACGATCCGTAAAGTTGATTGGGGACCGCTCGTAATAAATGTCCTTCCTCTCTGGATACGGACCCATCATTCCATCCAGGTATCGCGATTCAAATTTGTGAGTCTCTTTTGCCAGTGCTTCGGCATCGCTGACACCGTAGTGGCTCGCCCCCGCACTAAACGTCCGGCGAAAAGTGAGCGCACAAAGCGTGGTGTAGCCCCCGGCGCTTCCGCCTGTAATCATCAAACGATCGGCATCCACTTCGCCTTGCTCAACCAGATAGAGCGCGCCATTTGCACAATCGTCAACATCCACGATTCCCCACTTATTCTTTAGTCGTTCCCGATAAGCTCGCCCAAAGCCGGTGCTGCCTCCATAGTTGACATCCAGTACAGCGATTCCCCGGCTGGTCCAATATTGAATGCCTGGACTGAAAGCAGTGGTCGCCGCAGCTGTAGGCCCACCGTGGCTCTCTACCAACAGCGGCGGACGTTCTCCGTCTGGCGCCCGGTAATCGGCATTCTGTGGTGCATAAAAGAATCCATAAGCCGTCAATCCGTCTTCTGTAGGAAACTCTATCGCGCGCGGAACCGAAATATAGCGTGTCGCAATATCACTATTACTTGAGCGTCGAAGCGATTCGAAACGTCGCGTTTCCAAATCAAACTTTACAATAGACGCCGGTTCAGTTGGCGACGCAGCGCGCATCACTGCCTGGCCGGTGGACGCGCGCACATACCTTATATCGGTGTACGAGGTGTTTATTGTCTCAAACTCCTTCGTTCGAGTGTCGATAAGTGCGAGGTGCGAAATACCGTTTTCAATGTAAGCACAAACAATTCTTTCAGCCGACTCAAACGCGTAGCTTGACATGCCAAAGCCCCACTGTGGCATGCCAAACTCAGCCTCCATCTCACGCATCGGCTCAATAATCCCAGCCTGATTAGTTCTGCACAGATTCCACCAACCGTTTCGATCTGACACGAAATAGATAGTACCGTCGGGAGACCACTCCGGTTGAAATACCGATTCATGATTTCCACCGGCAACTTTGTGGCTCGTTTCGAGTTGACCATCCCCGCTAAACTTACCTGTCCAA
>JALYXE010000321.1 GCA_030947265.1 Acidobacteriota bacterium | reverse complement strand
TTGGACATCTTTTTTGTGGGATCTGAAAGCGACATGATGCGCGCTCCCAGCTTCGGAATGAAGGGTTCAGGAACACGAAAGGTTTCACCGTAGTCACGGTTAAATCGTATTGCCAGGTCGCGCGTTAGTTCAAGATGCTGTTTCTGGTCTTCACCCACGGGAACAAGGTCAGTCTGATAGAGCAGAATGTCAGAAGCCATCAAGACCGGATAATCAAATATACCAACACCAATGTTTTCACGCTGCTTTCTCGCCTTATCTTTAAACTGCGTCATCCGCTCCAGCTCAGACATGCGCACGACGCAATTAAGAATCCACGTTAGCTCGGCATGCTCGGCAACGTCTGACTGAATGAAAATTGTTGAAAGCTCGGGGTCAATGCCGACGGCCAAATAGATGCGGGCAAGCTCTCTTGTTTTCTCAGCCAGCAGTTTTGGATCCTGCCGCGAAGTAATCGCGTGAAGATTAACGATGCAGAAGAAGCTTTCGTAATCGTGTTGCAGCTCAACCCAGTTGCGCAGGGCGCCAAGATAGTTTCCCAAATGTACGTTACCAGTCGGCTGCGCGCCGCTAAAAATTCTTTTCATTTAATATGCGCCGACGAAAACAACGGCCCAGGCTAACGGGATGAAGAAACCCAGTATCTTTCCTACCACACCTGTGAATACGGCGATAAACAGTAACAAATAACCGAATTGATGCAACTGCTGGATCCCGGCCTCAAAACTACTAGGCAACACGCTGCTGAGAATCCCGCTGCCGTCAAGCGGCGGGACGGGCAACAGATTAAAAACGCCTAAAACAATATTCAAGCTAAAAAACGTCTGAAGTAAGTTAACGGCGCCAATCGCTATTATGGAATTCGTCATCGCCGGCGCCAGGCCTTCTTGGCCTATCACAATGACTCCAGAACTGTAGAGTAGACGAATCGCGATGCCCGCAATAATCGCCATAATGAAATTGCAGATTACGCCGGCAGCCGATACCCAGAAATTGGCAACTCGCTTATTACGCCACTGCAGAGGATTTACCGGCGTGGCCTTTGCCCAACCAATTAACGGCACATGTGTGAAAAATGCAATCGCTGGAAACAACAGCGTGCCGATCGGGTCAATGTGGACCAAAGGATTCAGACTTATTCGACCCTGTGAGCGCGCCAGATCGTCGCCAAAGTAGCTTGACGTCCACGCATGTGCTGATTCATGCACAGAGGCGGAGAAAAGGAACGCAACCATGCCCAGAACAAATTCGCCGATCAACTTGGAACCGTTTTCCAATTAACCTTCCTCCAGAACACAAACGCGAACTGACATAAACTTGTTCACGATACTTCAACACAAAGAGCTAGCCAAGCAGGAACCGCCTGCTCATCAAGTCAGTGAAGGGCTCCTATTTTCCAAACTCCACGCTATAGACTGAATCCGTTGAAACCATCGCCAGGTCACCGGTTGAACTAAAGGCCAATCCGACGAGATTCATTCCCGCGACAAACATCTCCGCGTTCTTTCCATCGGGAGATATGCGAACGATTCCGCGTCGGCCGCGCAGCGAGGCGGCAACATAAAGATTTCCCTCTTCGTCGAAGGCCAGTCCTTGTGGGCGTCCCAGGCCTTTATAAAAAACACTCGGCTCTCCGTTAGCATTAAGCCGCACCACTGAATCAAAACTGGCGACGGTCGGTCCGCTTACATAGAGGGCGTCGTCAGGGCCAACAGCCAGGTGATAGGCTGAAACTGACGGTTCGAGCTGAGCCCAGGGGCTTTCTTCTCCTATACCGTTGACTTTGTAAATCGTGCCCGTGCGATCCCCCACGTACATCGTGTCTGATTGATCGAATGCTATGCCAGTCGCTACCCCAAGATTTCTTACAAAAGGCACTGCTTCCTTGAAGGGCGTAATTCGATAGACCGTGCCATCCATGCGACTGCTGACAAACATCTGGCCGGTACTATCAAAAGCAATTCCCGTCGGATTTATTATGTCGCCCGAGAACTCGGTAAGCTCGCCATTGATGGCGATGCGGAAAAGCGTCACCGGCAATTGCTCGCCTCGCGAACCTGAGCGAGTCACAATAAGTGAGCCGTCATCCGGATCGAAAGCAGGGTTGGCGACCGGATGAAGATCTTCGGCTAGCCGTTTTCCAACTACCAGACTCATCGCCTGGCTTCGAACTCCCCCACTTTCGAGGCTGACTTCGATACTGCCGCTGCGCTTGAGTTCGGGTGCGATCGCCAGCACTCGTTTCGGAGATAACGCAACTATCGGCGCGCGATCCTCGCCAAACCAAACCGCACACTGCGTTGGATCGGTAGTGTCCAGATCTTCGCAGTCGATCGTGACTTCCGCGCCTGGAATGGCGAAAGGCGGATCAATACGAAGAATTGTTGCTTCTTTGCTCATTTATCTGCTTTGACAGGGGAACACTAACCCGATCCTTGATGTGTCCGATTCTATCGATCTTGTAGGCTTTTCATCATACGACGGGCATACGGTGCTGTCTAATTCGCAAGCAGTCGAGCCGTGGCACACGCGAACATTCAGCCGCGGATTTACGCGAATGAAAGCGAATCTGAGAAAGGGAGCATTAGAATAGATAAGCC
>JALYXE010000310.1 GCA_030947265.1 Acidobacteriota bacterium | reverse complement strand
TTGGACATTGGACATTGGACATTGGACTTTGGACTTTGGACATTGGACATTGGACATTGGACGTTGGACGTTTGACATTGGACTTTGGACTTGATTTATGAGGATTCTTGTTACGGGCGGCAGCGGTTATTTGGGAACTCACGTCCGCCGGTTTTTCAATGCCGATGACTTTTCCCGGCGCTCCGGCCGTGACATCCTTAACATCGATGACGTTAAGTTGGTAGCGAATTACGACGCAGTCATTCATCTTGCCGCTTATCTCGATAAGCATCCTGACGGCGCCGAGCTTTGCTTTCGTACGAATACTGAAGGCGCCGCCAATATCATCCGAAACCTCCAACCCAATTCAGTTTTCGTCTTTGCCTCGACGAAAGATGTTTATGGCGGACATGCAGATTCCCATGCGGAGGTTCCCGAAACTTGCCCCACTGACTACAACGGGCAGACGGCTCTGGAGTGGTCGAAGTTCATAGGAGAACGTTTTGTAGAATATTACGCGCATCAGCGGAACGTTCGTGCCTGCATATTTCGTATGTCCACCGTTTACGCGCGGCCTTCCAGTGGCAACGAAAATGGTTTCGTCACCCACTACGTCGAGTCGGTAAAGCGACGGTGGCCCATTCGTGTACCTTTAGGCGGCCATCCGGTTCGCGAAATCCTCCATGTGGACGATTTCTCGCGCGCCTGCCGAGCCTTTATAGATTCGTCTCAGGCCTTCGGTTTGTATAATCTGGGGGGTGGAAAGGAAAACGCGGCCACCTTGCTGGAGATAATCGGCAACATCGGAAACCTGATTCACATTGAACCCGCGATTGTCCACGACGACAGTTTGCCCCATCCAGTGCCGGTTAATTATGTTTCTGATCTGAGTCGCATACGCGAGCAACTGGGTTGGCGGCCGGAAATAGGAATCGAGGAAGGACTGCGCAGCTTATTGTAATACGACAGCATTTCTTGCCTGACATTCGGCCATCCGCCTAGCGTCTGCAGGAGACCGTTTAAATAGTCGATTTTCCATTTCTCATTTCTCATTTACAATTTGTCATCGATATGAACATTGAGCTTGGTAGCATCGCTCCGCTATAAATGACAAATGAGAAATTTGAAATGAGAACTGGAAAATCTCTTCCTGGAATCTTGTAGACATGGCTGAACCGAAGCCGGAGAAGATCGAGCGCATTGTAGTTCGCGGAACCAACTGGGTCGGCGATGCAGTCATGACTGTCCCTGCTTTGCGGGAACTGCGTCGTGTCTTTCCAAAAGCTCACATCACACTTGCTACTCGCTCCTGGGCCAGAGGTCTCTTCGCCGATGCCAATTTTCTCGATGACCTGCAGGTTCATGACGGCCGCGGCTTGCTTGCAGTTATCGGGCAGGTCCGCGAGTGGCGGAAACGCGGCTACGATCTAGCGGTTCTGTTTCCGAATTCCTTTGAAGCTGCGTTGATTGCTTCACTTGCTCGAGTGCCGTTAAGAGTTGGTTACGCCACCGACAACCGGCGAGCATTACTTACACACCCGCTAAGTTTGCCGGAATGGCGCAGCTCGAAACATGAGGTCTTCTATTACCTGAAAATCGTTGCAGAAATCGAGTGGCTGATCAATCACCAGCAGAGTTTTCTCGATACGCAACCCGATGGTTCACTCGAGGTCGCTGATACTCGGAAGTCATCGGCGATCGATTTTCTTTGCGCTAATGGAATAAGGACCATCCCAGGAGGGCCTTCATTAGTTGCGCTTTGTCCCGGCTCAATCAACAGTCGAGCCAAGCGCTGGCCCGCTGAGCGCTATGCCGCACTCGCCGACATCCTTGTCGACAGATTGGGTGCAGAAGTCCTACTGATTGGCTCGGAAGACGAGTTGGAAGTATCACTGGAAGTCGTCGGCCAGATGCACAATAAGCCCGTGATGTTAACCGGCAAGACTGATTTAGCGGAACTTGTCGCCATCCTCAGTCTCGTCGATCTATTAGTGACAAATGACACTGGAGCTGCCCACATAGCATCCGCTCTTGGGCGACCAACACTGGCGATTTTCGGCCCCACAAATCCACTAACAACACGCCCCTTTTCGCCCTTCGGCGAGATTGTGCGCCACCCGCCTGAATGTGCGCCGTGCATGCTGCGCGATTGTCCTATCGATCATCGTTGCATGACAGCCATAACGCCGGATGAGATTTTTGAACGCGCGGCGGGCATGTTGTCCGACAAACTTCAATTTGTCGCTTTCCAGCGAACACCGCTTTCCGAAGCCATTGACAAACTGAAGTTTGTCGGACAAGTAAAATGAATCAGCAAGCAGTTTTCATCGACCGCGACGGTACGATTTCCGAAGAAGTAGGCTACATCAACCACCAGTCGCGTTTTCGTTTGTTTCCATACGCGGCTCCGGCTATCAAAAATTTGAACGAAAATGGCTGGCTGGCAATTGTAACTACCAACCAGGCAGGCGTGGCGCGTGGATATTTTTCCGAAGAAATGGTTCAGACAGTCCACGCGACGATGACGAAAGAACTCGAGAGCGGCGGCGCCAAACTTGATGCGATTTATTACTGCGCTCATCATCCTTCTGTAGGTGAACCTCCGTATCGCGTCGATTGCGATTGCCGCAAGCCAAAGCCCGGCCTGATTTCACGCGCGGCCCGGGATTTTCATATCAACCTGGCGGAAAGTTGGATGGTAGGAGATCGCTACAGTGATATAGAACTAGCTAGAAACGCCGGTGTGAAATCGGCGTTTGTGATGAGCGGCTATGGGCGAGGCGAGTGGGAACACCAACGCGCGAGTTGGACCCAACAGCCTGATTTAGTAGCGGTGAATTTGTTGGAAGCTGTGGAAGCGATAGTTAGCGGGGAGGGTGGCGCGAATAATGCGGCCGAGATTCTGGGTTTCCAAAAAAGAAAAAGTGGAGGGCAGAAGGTTGACAGTTGAGCGAACCCTGCTGCAAGAGCGGTTGGTTGCGATTGTCAGGCGCTTTTCACAACGCCGGATTGTCGTTATCGGTGACTCAATTGCCGATCAGTTTGTATATGGAGCTATTAGCCGTGTTTCGCGTGAAGCGCCCGTATTTATTCTTCGGCATGAGCACACGGCCGCAGGTCCCGGTGGCGCTGCAAACTGTGCTGTTAATCTGGCCTCCCTGGGCGCGAACGTTTCGCTGATAAGCATTGCCGGGCAAGACGAGGCAGGACGAGCACTGGTTGAAAAGCTCAATGCCGCAGGTGTCGACTGCAGCGGCGTCCTGACATCTGATAAGTGGCGAACCACTACGAAGGTGCGAATACTGGCAGGTCAACCCAACTCCACGCGTCAACAAGTGATCCGAATCGACTATGAAGGTGAACCGCTAAACAATCCGGAACTTCGCCAGCGGCTGCGTGAGCGTGTTCTTAAGCAGGCACAGGTCGCGGATGCCGTCGTCATGTCAGACTATAACTATGGGATTGCTGATGCCGAGATGGCCAGGTTTACTCGTGATGCGACTAAGGCGCGCAAGGTTCCGGTCTTAGCCGACTCCCGTTTTAGTTTGCCAAGCTTCGAGCACTTTACTTCCGCCACGCCAAATCAGGATGAGGTTGAGCAACTGGTGGGCAAGCGACTTGAAACAATTGGGGATTTGGAATCCGCGGGTGAAGAATTGCGAGATCGATTGGGATATCGTGCGCTGCTCATAACTCGTGGCAGCCGTGGAATGGTACTGCTTGAAGACGGGGTCGCGCCGGTTCACATCGATGCCGTCGGCGCGCGCGATCCAGTTGACGTAACAGGCGCGGGCGACACAGTGATGGCCGCGTACACACTTGCGCTCGCGTCCGACTCCTCGTTCCCTGATGCCGCACAAATCGCGAACTATGCGGGAGGCCTCGTTGTCATGAAGCGCGGTACGGCTTCGGTCTCGACGGAGGAACTCGAAAACTCGGTGTTGCATTCCGAGTTGCCTTAAGTAATGACAACCGGATCCTCGAAATGATTGAAGATACTTCGCTGATCCTCGACCGGGAAACGCTTGTTGCCCGCATCAGGGCGGAAAAAGCAAAAGGTTCAAGGATCGTACTCGCCAACGGATGTTTCGATGTTTTGCACGCCGGACACGTGCGGTACCTTGATGGAGCCCGCGCTTTGGGAGACGTGCTGGTAGTTGGAATCAATTCTGACAAACAAGTCACAGGTCTAAAGGGCAAGGGTCGTCCGATTCTGCCCGAACATGATCGAGCCGAGATTGTTGCCTCACTCGAGTCGGTTGATCTCGTCACGATCTTCGATGAACCTACGGTCACAGAATTGCTTCTCGCGATCACGCCCGACGTTCATGCGAAGGGCACCGATTACACCGAAGAAACTGTTCCCGAGCGCGATGTGGTACGATCCTACGGTGGCCGCGTGGCCATAGTCGGAGACCCAAAAGATCACTCAACGTCCCAGATGATCCGCCGTTTTCCGTAGAAGAGGCACTTGCGGCGGCTGTTCTTAAGCTTTGAGGGTGACAGACAACACGATCTGTTCCAGGAATGCGAATTCTTATTGTAAAACCAGGAGGCATCGGCAACATGCTCCATGCGCTGCCGGCGGTAGCGGCCGTCAGCGAGGCAATGCCTAAGGCCGAAATTTCCAGGATGGGGGAGCCTCGCTCCGACGAAAATTTAGGAGACAACCCGCTTCTGGATCGCCTCATCGAAGTCGGCACGAAGGCCCCGAGGCGCGGGTTGATGTCTGGGGAGACGCTGCGGGCACCGCGCCAGCAGTTACGTCGGCTTCGCGCCTCAGCCTTCGTTTTAGACTTCCACGGACACTTAAATCCGCCACAATTGCGCGCCTTTCGGGCGCGCGTCTTATTTTTGGGTTCTTGCTTGACTCTTTCCGCGAGCTCGCTCGCGGGATTCTACTATCAAAGTCCGTTTCAATTCCGAGAAATTGTGACGCTATCCGAAAAAATGTATTTCTGGTGGAGGGCGCATTAGAAATATGGTACAGGCGCCCCTGCACGGCAGCTTGTAGTTCTAAAAACAGCAGACAGACAGGAATGTCTGTCCTACCTTTGGAGTCCAATTTAATATTGCGAAGAGGTGGAACCTGGATTCAGCGTTGGCGCGTGCCACTAGGTTTTTTGTGCGCCGCGCTCTTTCTTTTGTTTGCCAGACCAAACTCATCCACGCTAATAGCCGGCGCCACTGTTTCGGTTCTCGGGCTTCTTTTACGAGCCTGGGCTTCGGGTCATATTAGAAAGAACGACGCGTTGGCAATATCCGGCCCGTATGCTTACACGCGCAATCCGCTCTATCTCGGTAGCTTCCTGCTTGGCCTGGGATTCACCATAGGTTCGGGCCGGTGGCTCCTCGCATTCCTGTTTGTTGCGCTTTTTGTTGGCATCTATCTGCCCGTCATGCGCGTCGAATCCGCTACGCTATCGCACCTTTTTGGCGAAACTTTTCGGCAGTACGCTCAAGATGTACCCCTCTTTCTTCCTCGCGTCTCTCGTTACCGTAGCGGTGAACTCAGGCGAAAGTTCGACTGCAGCCTCTACATGAGATATCGAGAGTATAGAGCTGCCCTGGGACTTTTGCTCGCCTGGGGGTTCTTGATTTTGAAAGCCTACTACCTGCAATGAAGTCACCGGCTGAGAAGCTTCTTGCGCCCCTTATTGCTCTTGTCCTCGCAACGACTTTCGCGTCGATGTTTGCGACTATATTCGCGACAGTCGGCGCAGGTGTCGTCTGCGCACAGAAACCTGACGTTTCCCCTACCGGCGCCAGTGTGGGACGCGCGACACGTACTGTTCGCACGCAGCCGTTCGAGAGGGGCGAAGAGCTCATCTATGTCGCTGAGTTTTCGCGCACCCTGATAAGAAAAGCAGACGTCGCTGACTTTCGCTTCACTGCAGGCAGAGAGGAGCCGCGGAAATCAAACGATTCCACCTCGAGACCAGAACCCGCTGCCGCTGGGTACTTACTAAAATTCACAGGCGATATTTCAACCAAGGGATTATTCAGCAAACTTTTTAATCTGCATTTTCGAGAACGGATAGAATCGATTGTCGAGCCGCTCTCCTTCACTGTGCAAAGGACCAGGCGAGTAGACGAGCAAGGAAAACGGTCGCGAACCAGCGAATCTGTTTATGCCAACGGAAAGGTCTTTTGGATCGAGCGCGATCCAAACAATCCTTCGCACACTCCCCGGTCGGCTACTACCGCTTTTACGGGACAAGTACAAGACGTGTTGTCCGCGATCTATTTCTTGAGGACCCAGCCGCTCGAGGTTGGAAAAACATTTGAAGTGACAGTGTGTGACTCGGGACGCGTCTATCAGGTTCCAGTCCGAGTGTTCGAGAAGAAACGTTTGAAGACTGTACTGGGC
>JALYXE010000309.1 GCA_030947265.1 Acidobacteriota bacterium | reverse complement strand
TCAAAGGCTATGTTCCGGAGGTCGATCCCGAGGAAACGGGGCTGACCACCCACGTCGTGAAGCAGATCAGCGCCGCACTGCGTGGTGAGCGGGAGATGCGCAGCCCGCGCGACATAAATTTTCGTTGTCATGGTGTGATGCTCCTGGGCACTTCCTATCCAGTGCTTGCGGTGCACGACGGCGACGAGTGGATACGCAAGCTTGAACCCAGTGTGGGGGACATGATCTTCAATGAAGTTGCGGATTATGACGTGAGAATAGAGGTCGCCCCCGGCGTAGCTGTCTTCACTTCCGCCGGCGAAGACCTGAACAAACCCAGCAGCCAGAAGTCAGCCGCCTTCTCTGCTCCGGCGTTGCGAGATTTTGCGATTATAGCCGGGCGCAACTTGCGTTCTGAGCAAAAGGAAATCGGAGAGACCACCCTAAGATCCATTTTCGTTCCGGAGCATGAGCGGATCGGAAAACGTGTTCTGGCAATGGCTGAAAATTCTTTGAGAGTCTTCGAATCTAAGTTTGGGCCACTTCCCTTCAAAACAATCAATGTCGCGGAGGCACCGCTTGTCGCCGGTCTGGGCAGCACAGAGTTTGCCGGCCTTCAGGTAATCGCGAGTGCTTTCTATGTTGATTTTGATTCCCCAGCTGTGCGCAACCTTCCCGAGATCATTCGTGAACAGCGCCCCTCGGTGGAAGAGAGTCTGGAATGGAGTGTGGCCCATCTTATTGCTCATGAATGGTGGGGCGCGGCGGTAGGCAACGACCCGGCGCGCGAGCCGGTGCTGGACGAAGCGATGGCCAGCTGGTCGGCACTACTGTATTTCAAAGAAGTCTATGGCGAGAAAAAAAGAGCGACCGTTTTGGAAGATCAGCTGCAAGGGGTCTACCGCTTATATCGCACCTTCGGCGGTGAAGACATGGATGCGAATCGCCCGGCACGTGATTATCGAAACAGCTTTCAGTATGCCGCTGTTGTTACCACCAAAGGCGCGCTGTTCTTTGTTGAGTTGCAACGTCTTCTGGGCGATGAAAAACTACTGGAGGCTTTCCGCAATTATTACCAGGCGAACCTTCTCGAAATTGCGCAACTGGATGACCTTCGTGGAGCGCTTATCGCAGAAGCTCCCATTGAACAACGGAGAGCAGTAGCACGAACCTTCAGCCGTTGGTTGTCGAGTAAGCGAGGTGACGAAGACATTGGTAAACCCGATCAGGAGCTGGCAACTTCACTCGGATTACCTGGCCGGGCCAATCCGCAACGCGGCGGTGGTCGTAACGCGCTAAAACCTTTTGCGCGCCTGGGGAAATTTTTCTGGCAGCAGATTACTCGAATCCGCTGAACGTTAAGACAGGCATTCACCGGGGTGGTCAGGCCTGTCATTGATTACGGCTAAAAGAGAAAGGCAGGAATGTCTGGCCTACAAACGATGAAAGCTTATCAAGAGGAAGAAAAGAAACGGGCCAGCCAACTGCTGGACCAAACCAGATCAGTAAAGATTGACGAAAGTCTCGAACGATTAAGTTGGGTGATGGATGACCTCATCCGCGTGCCGGGGCTCGGGTGGCGGTTCGGGCTCGACGCCATCATCGGCCTCATCCCGGGCTTCGGCGACACTGCCACTTCGCTCGTCTCTTTTTATATTCTTGCGTCTGCTGTTCGCTACCGCGTTCCGAAAGTGACGCTTCTGCGCATGGGCCTCAATATCGGTATTGACTATCTCGTGGGATCGTTGCCGCTGGTGGGCGATCTCTTCGACGCCTGGTGGAAGTCTAACCAGAAAAACGTCGCCCTGCTCCGCAAGCGAGCCACCGTCGCCGCCGACGCTGCGCGCGAGGGGACGTTGAGCGACTGGTTGTTTGTAGGATTAATAATTGTATTGCTGGTTTGTTTGGCACTGGGGGCTGCCATCGTCAGCGTTTACCTGGTATTTCTTATTGTCCGTCAGTTTTCGCAAGCGCTGCCGCACTAGGCCACACTTCTCCTGTGAGGCGTGAGCCACATGTGAGACGGCGGTTTGTTACAGCTTGGGATGGCGAATCGCGTAGTCAACGATGGCTCTGACGTAACTTCCAAATGGTGGGCAAGAAATACTGTGAGGTTCGAGTAACTGTCTGGATTCGGCAGTGTCGTATGTCTGCTTCAAAAAGAAATAAGGAACCGCTGAATAGGGCAAATCAGTAATCCTTGGCGAGAGCGGAAGCATGAGCGAAGTTTCAACTAAGGAAGGGGGCAGCGTGACGCGCGAGCCTTTGCCCCCGATGCAGCTTGCGATTGTATTGAAGAGTTCCCTGGTTGTTAACGGATTAGGATCGGCAAGCTGTACAGTTTTGCCAACAGAAAGTGGATCTCGCGCGAGCGCTGACATCGCTTCCACCACGAAGTCTACTGGAACAAGATTCAAAGTGACTTCACTGTTACCAATGTTGAAGGCAGAAAGAACAGAAGGCCATTTGAGCAGATAGCGGATCAAATAGTAGATGCCATCATACTTGGCTGTTTCACCGGTCTTTGAGTCGCCGCAAACAACCGCAGGCCGATGAATGGTAATTGGTAGTTCTTTTTTCAGAGCATCGACTTCCGTCTCGGCCAAGTATTTGGTTTCCTCGTAGTAATTGCGAAAGCCTGCCTCGTGCCGCAGCTCACGCTCAAAAATCACGCCTGTGCGTTTTCCAGCAACGTAGCACGTTGACACGTAATGATAGTGGCGCAGACGAGGCAACGAAAGAGCAAAGTTGTTTACGTTGCGAGTGCCCTCGACATTTACGCGCATGGCGGCGTCGCGAGAGACGGCCAGGTCGTAGATTGCTGCGAGATGGAAGAGAATGGTTGAGTTGGAACGAGCAGTTTCCAAACCGGCGCGTGACAGCCCGACGTCAGGTTCCGTAATGTCTCCCTGCAAGACTACGAAATGTGAATCGGATCTTCCCGCTTGCTGCGCAATGGTTTTTAGTTCCTCTTCTGCGCGTTTTACGAAGCCAGGTTGTACGAGCAAAAAGAAGCGCCCGCCCTCCGTCGCCAGACGCCGCAAGAGACGACTCGCGATGAAGCCCGGAAAGCCTGTTAAAAAAACTGTTTCTTCACTCCACATAGAACAATCAAAGTTGATCTTCGTTCAGGGTTCAGGTCCGGATTCAGAACTTCAGGCGTTAGCTGGCTGCGGTTGGAAAACCAATCAATCCTTCCTTCGCTTAGCATTCTCAGGCCGAGTATAATTCAGCCCGCCAAAGCACCATAACGACCTTTGCCTAAAGCTTCTGCCGCGCAGGACCCGTACGACAAGTTTTTAGTTTCTGCCCGGAGATTAATTTGTATCTGGCAGATTGGAGAAGAATCTGATGAGAGTCTTTACGGTAATACCTCGAAAGATGGCTCGGCTGCTTGTCTTTATCTTCGCAGTCATCGTCTCGTCGTCTGCCCAGCAGAAACCTGACTGCACAGTCAGAGTGACACTGTTGCAAGTCAACGACGTCTATCAATTTGCTCCAGTCGATCAGGGGGCCAGCGGAGGAATTGCGCGAGTCTTAACATTGAAGGAAGAGGTGGCAAAGCAGTCTCCGAACACTCTATTTCTGCTTGCTGGAGATACAATTTCGCCTTCAGTGGAATCCATCACCTACAAGGGGGCTCAAATGATCGAAGCCTGGAATACTGCCGGTCTCGACTATGCAACCTTCGGCAATCACGAGTTTGACTTTGGTCCGGACGTGCTGCGCGAGAGAATGAAGGAATCCCGGTTCAAGTGGATCGTCGCCAATGTGATTGACAAAAAGACGGGTGGGCCATTCGGTAATGCTGTTCCGTTTGTCATTCGCGAGTTTGATGGCGTGAAGGTGGGAATATTCGGGCTTGTGTTAGAGGAAACCAAAATTACATCGCGGCCCGGACCGGATGTCGAGTTTTTGAGTCCATGCGAGACGGCACGAAAAACGGTCGCAGATATTCGCGCTCGCGGGGTGAAAACAGTGATAGCCTTGACGCATCTTTCCATGAGTGAAGACAAGGAAGTTGCTCGCTGCGCCGAAGTCGACGTAATCATTGGGGGTCACGAGCATACGCTGCTGGAGTCGGCTTCCGGAGGTGCGCCGATCTTCAAGATGACTGCTGACGCTCGCGAATTGGGACAAATAGATCTCAACATTTCAAAGGCTACCGGGTCTGTCCAAAGTATTGACTGGAAGGTGTTGCCAGTAACCCGGGAGACCAAAGAAGACCGGCGCTTCGCTTCAATCTATCAAAAATATGGAGGAGTGCTGAAAGAGCTCTCCCAACTTGTCGGCAGCTCCAGCCTAGCCCTTGACGCCAGAAGCGGGGTCGGCCGCACCAGGGAAACGAACGTCGGCGATTTCATTGCCGATGCCTTCCGCGCAGCGACAGGAGCGGACGTTGCGCTGGTCAATGGCGGCATGATTCGCGCCGACGAGATAATTCCTCCGGGCCCGCTAACAAGAAGAGAAGTACTCTCAATTCTTCCTTTCAAAAACAAAGTTGTAAAATTGGAGATCACTGGGGCAACCCTTCGCGAAGCGCTGGAGCACGGAGTCGCCCGCAGCGCGGAGGACGCTGAACCCGGCCGCTTTCCACAAGTATCTGGTGTAAGGTTCACATTCGACGCGAAGCGCCCGGCGGGTTCACGGATAGTGACCGTGGCAGTAAATGGTAAACCGCTGGATGACAATAGGAAGTACACGCTGGCGACCACTGACTATGTTGGAATCGACGGCGGCGACGGGTACTCAATGTTCAAGCGGGCACGATTACTTATCCGGAAAGTTCAAGATCCCTTTGATTCCGATGTTCTGCAAGCGGCAATTGCTTCAAGAAAGGTAATTGCCCCTGAAACTGATGGACGGATCAAGCGTCTGGACAAAGATCAAAAGCAGAAGTCTGACTGCAATTGAATAATGATGAGCGGTAACGTTGACAGAGAAGATGATGCTTCACCGGCTGCGAAGTATGAAGCCAAGCAGCTTTTCCAGGAAGCCTATCAGGCACAGTTGGCCGAGAACTTCGAAGAAGCGATAGAGCTTTATAAACGCTCTATCGAAACTTATCCTACCGCTGAAGCACACACGTTCCTCGGCTGGGTTTATAGTTTCCAGGATCGATATGACGAAGCGATTGAAGAATGCCTGGAAGCAATTCGCGTCGATGAAACGCTGGGGAATCCTTACAACGACATCGGCAGTTATCTTTTAGCGAAGGGTGATTCTTACAGCAGCGTTCGCTGGTTCAAACGCGCGCTCTTCGCACCGCGTTATGAATCTTACGCGTTTCCTCATTTTAACCTCGGCCGCATCTACGAAACGCGTCGGAAGTATCTTGAAGCCGCCAGGCACTATGGCAAGGCGCTTGAGCAACAACCCGGCTTCACTGAAGCAGCCAGCGGATTGCACCGCATGCAAGCGCTGTTGAACTAGTGAATCGTGAATCGTAAATCGTGAATAGTTAAATGGTTGCCGGCGGCTGCGGCCTGTTTATTACTATTTACGATTCACTATTTACCATTTACGATTTACTGTCCACTATTTTTGTTTTCTGCCGTTTCTCATCCACGGCCACGTAAACAACTTCCGCTTCGGTAACTCTCACTTGCTCAGTCGATGCTCCCACACGCTCGGCTTCGACGATGACACGAACTGTTATCGACGTGGTTCCAATGCCCAGAGTTTCGGCGTAGAAGCTGACCAAGTCTCCAACAAATACGGGTTTGTGGAAAATTACTTCGCGCATAGCGACCGTGACGAATCGATCCATGCGGGTGTGCCGACGCGCTTCTATTGCTCCCGCCATGTCAATGTAACTGAGGATGATGCCGCCGAAGACTGTGCCTTGCGAATTTGTATCGCGCGGTAGGAGCGCAATTCGAATAGCTGGATCACGGTAAGAGCTCATGACTTATCCTTAATTAGTGAGAGTCCATCGAAAAGAGAAGATTGTGAATAACAGAGAAGATTGGGATCTCCAAGCGACTTAGTCAAGAGCGGAGGGTTAACTGGTCGCTTGTCCAGTCGCTGACTACCTGTTTCAGCTCGGCAAGGTGGCCCTCAAAGAAATGGCCAGCGCCTTTGATGACTTTCAACTCGACGTTTGGGTTACCATGTCGGATCTTTTCCACTAGCTTTCGCAGTTTCGATACATCACCAAACTCATCGTTGTCTCCATGAACAAACAGAGTGGGTTTTCGGCACGTCTCGAGAAAACTAAAGTCATACTTATCAACGGGAGTGCCGATGCTGATTAGAACGCGAACGCTCTCATCCGATATTCCCACTTGCGCGCCCACCCAAGCGCCAAAGGAAAATCCACAAACTGTAATGGGACGTTCCGGAAATGTCTCAGCAAGATATTGCAAACCCGCGCGCACATCCTCGAGTTCGCCTCGTCCCTGGTCATGCTCACCTGTACTTTGTCCCACGCTGCGGAAGTTGATTCGCAGCGTAATCAGTCCAGCATCATTAAGCGCGCCGGCGGCACGAAAAACGACTTTGTTGTGCATCGTGCCGCCGCCGAGCGGATGCGGATGAAGCACGAGAGCCGCGCCGGTCGCAGGAGTTTTCCCCGGCTTTTTGAGAATCGCCTCAAGCTTCCCGTGTTTTACAGGAATGAAGAGATTGCCTGCTGGGTACATTAGGCAGAACCTAACACAGATGAGCACCTTGCGATCAAGCTGCTGGTATGATCAATGTGCGCTCCCATTTTTAGGTCGACTGCTGACAAATCTAACAGAAGTTTGACTTCGAAAGCTTGAAAGCTTAGTTTTCCTTCGTCTTGAACCATAAGCTCTCGGTCATATCTTCTCGGGAGGTTCGGCTGGTGATCGCGCAAGGAGGGGGTAAACCGAATGGCACACGACAATCCATTAACTGAATCCGGCGACTCTTTAAATGTAAGTGGCTTGTCGGATCTTGTAGAAAGTTCCCGCATAATTGCCGAAACCGCTTCCGACGCGATAATCACCATCGACGAAAACAGTACTATCCTGTTTGTTAATCATGCTGCAGTAAACATTTTCGGCTATTCGCCGGAAGAGATGCTTGGGGCTGAACTTACCATGTTGATGCCGGAGTATCTTCGGCACCTGCACCGTGCCGGCTTGAAGCAGTATCTTGAAACGGACAACAAGCATATTTCCTGGCAGGCTGCCGAACTGCCCGGACTTCACAAAAACGGCAAAGAGATATCGCTGGAACTTTCTTTTGGAGAATTCCGCAGGAACGGGCAGCGCTTTTTTACAGGCATCGCGCGAGACATCAGCAGGCGAAAGCGGGACGAGCATCGGTTGGCACTACAGCATTCGGCGACAGGTATTCTGGCGAATGCCAAGTCACTGGCGGACGCCTCGCCCAAAATTCTGGAAGAAATTTGCAAGCGTTTGGGTTGGCAGGTGGCTGCTTTCTGGTCAGTCGATTCTCAAAAAAACGAGCTGGAGTGTGTAGCGAACTGGCGCGACCAGGCATCTGCCGACGTTGCGGAGTTTGAAGAAGAAAGCAGGCAGCAGCATTTCTCTCCTGGCCAGGGATTGCCGGGGAAAATTTGGGAGACGAAGGAACCTGTCTGGGTCGCCGACTTTGCGGCTGATCAAAATTTTCCTCGCTCGTCAGTTGCCGCCCGCGCAAACCTGCATACAGCGTTTGGTTTTCCCATAGTCTTAGGCGGCGAGGTTTACGGAGTCATTGAACTTTTTAGTGAGGAGATGAGGCATGAGGATCCGGCAAGCCTCGAAACACTGGCTGCTATTGGTAACCAGATGGGTCAATTCATTGAGCGCAAGAATATCGACGAAGAACGTGTAGTCGCACTAGCGAGCGCTTATGAAGCCAGCCTGGAAGCAGAAGCTCTTTCGAAACGACTGGCGGCGCTGCAGCGAATCACCGACGCTATACTTGCTCACTTGTCTGTCGATGATGTGATTGCAGAATCTCTCAACCGGATACGCGAGGTCCTGAAGGTCGACACGGTTGCCATCCTACTACTCCGCGCCGAAGGAGATGAGCTCGTCGCATGGGCAGCCCAGGGTTTGGAAGAAGAGGTCGAGATGGGAGTGCGCATTCCGGTTGGAAAAGGTTTCGCCGGTAGGGTCGTTGCCCAAGAGGAGCCCATTATCATCGAAGACGTAAGCCGGGCGGATCTTTATAACCCCCTCTTGCGCCAGAAGGGCATCAAGTCGTTACTCGGCGTGCCACTATTTGTCGGAGGCCGGCCAACCGGCGTACTGCATGTAGGCAAGTTGGAATTGACTCATTTCACCGATGACGATGTGCGGCTCTTGCAGCTAGCGGCAGATCGAATAGCGCTGGCGATTGAAAATGCTCGTCTCTACCAGGTAGAACGAAGCGCGCGAGCTGAAGCCGAAGGCGCGAATCGGGCCAAGGATGATTTTCTTACTATTCTTTCACACGAACTTCGCACGCCGCTCACGCCCATCATCGGTTGGGTGCACATCATGCAGCACGGGACTCTTTCCGAGGCTGACTTCGTTAAGGCATTATCGGTCATTGACAGGAACGCATACACACTCAAGCGCCTGATAAATGATTTACTGGATATGTCCGCAATTTTGAGCGGCAAGATGCGGATTGAAGAAACGCAAGTCTTACTCGCTGCCGTTTTGGAAGAATCTGTGGAGACCATGCGTTCCTTTGCACGCGACTCACGGGTTGCTCTCAAACTCGAGATCGCGGACGATGCGGCCGCGTTGACGATCAAAGGCGATCGCAGTCGCCTCAATCAGACCTTCTGTAACATTGTCCATAACGCAATAAAATTCTCGCTCGCCGGCAAGTCTGTAAAAATCGCATACGAGACAAGCGACTCCGAGGCGATCATCCGCATTAAGGATCAAGGCGAGGGGATACCGGTTGACTTCCTGCCTCACGTCTTCGAGCGCTTTCGGCAAGCAGATAGCTCTCGCACTCGCGCCTACGGCGGTTTGGGACTGGGCCTCGCGTTAGTAAGAAGTTTCGTGGAAGCCCACGGCGGAACTATAGAAGCCATGAGCGATGGCGAAGGCAAAGGGAGCGTTTTCACAATAAGACTGCCTCGGGAAGCCGCGTCAGATGAGAAGATAGAAAAAACAGAACCCACAACTGATCTCGCAAATGAGAATACCCGCGCACGTATCCTGATTGTCGAAGATCAGCCTGATACACTCGAAATGTTAGCTAAAACTTTTCAAACTCGAGGCTACGAAACTTTCCTTTGTAGCTCTGGGGCACAAGCTTTGCAAACCGCAGCCCGCAAACATTTCGACATATTAATTTCCGATATTGCTATGCCGTCGATGGATGGCCTGCAACTAATCGGAGATCTGCGCAAGAGGAAAGGTCTAGAAAGCATTTCTGCTATTGCACTGTCCGGATACGCCTCCCAAAATGATGTCGATATTGCAATTGCTGCCGGTTTTGATCTGCATCTTTCCAAGCCCGTCGATCCTTCTGAACTTGCTGCAGCTGTCGAGAGTCTCCTAGTTGCGCGTACCAAACAAAAAGGCTAAGAGAATTCCTAGACAGAAATTCTTCTTTCGGCTACATTTAGTTCCCCTTAACTTGCAGCGGAAGTATTTGACCTGATTAAATTGCGGGAGTTCCCAGTGATACAGTCAAACCATACCCCGTCTCCCTTTTCCAATCCCTGGCATCCCATCCAACTTTCCAGTCACTTTCTGCCGTTTCGGGAAGACCAGGATGCGTCGGGTTCACCGCTTAGGCAGTCATCGGTAGGCGATTCTAAAAGGAAGGGTTGGGCTCTGGTTGTAGACGACGTCTCTGACGTCACAGAGATGCTATCAGTTCTTTTAACACATGCCGGGTATGAAGTGTCCACGGCTTCCTGTGCTCAGGATGCGATTGCGCTGGCACGTATACACCATTTCGATTTGGTCATTTCCGACATCGGCATGCCCGAAATGAATGGGTACGAACTTGCCGAAGCAATAAGATCGCTGCCGGGTTACGAGGCAGTGCCCATGGTTGCGGTTACCGGCTATTCCATGTTCGACGATCGCAATCGCTCGCTAACCGCCGGGTTTAATGAGCATGTGACTAAGCCAATCAATCCAAGTGCCTTCCTGGATCTTATCGAACAACTGTGAGAATAAGCAGCCGGGACACAGCCGGCAGGGCCGCGGCGGAGGGAGCGCTTATCGCGAAACAGTTGGCCGGTAATGAAAACCCCGCCTCATCTTCCTGCAATCTTTAAATCTGACTCTGCATTGCATGTCGTGCAACTTTGCGCAGGTGCAGTCGCCATCGGCCTCATATTCTGGAAACTTCAATTCTCAACTCAGGCGATCTGTTGTGGTGATTATGACGGTTATTATCACATCAAATGGAGCCGGATGCTTTGGGAGTCTCTGCGCAACCGCAGTTTTCCTCCGCCGTTCACCTGGTTGCCTCTTACCAGTCTCGACCCAAGAAACTATGTGGATCATCACCTGCTGTTCCACTTTTTTCAGATGCCCTTCACCGCGTTTAGGGACCTTCGGCTAGGCGCAAAAATCTCTTCGATGATCTTCGCGAGCGCGGCAGTTTTTTCCTGCTACTGGTTGTTGGTCCGTTATCGGATTCGTTACTCGCTTGTTTGGCTTCTGGCGCTGCTCGCCTGTTCGGCGCCATTCCTCTACCGGCTCAGCATGGCAAAGGCGCCGCCATTCGCGATTATTTATCTAGTAATTGGCATTTATCTACTTTTCACAAAAAAATATTGGCCACTTGTTCTGCTTGGTTTTATTTTCGCTTTAACCTACGACATGTTCGTGTTGCTAATTCTAGCGACTTTTATCTGGACGGCTGTGATTGGCTGGACGGAACGTCGCTTTGATTGGCAACCGATTGCGTGGGTACTGTTCGGAACAGCCGCCGGGTTAATTATCAATCCCTACTTCCCAATCAATTTTCATCTTTTATACGAGCACTTGAAAGTAAAGTTAACGCTCGCGGATTTTTCGACAAAAGTCGGCAAGGAATGGTATCCCTACGACTCGTGGGAATTCATGGTGAACTCGGTTGTAGCGTGTGTGGCAATGATTGTCGGCTACATAAGTTTTGATCCATCGGATCGACAACGATCCTCTCACTCATTGTTTTTTCTCATTTTTGCGACGGTGCTAATGGTCATGACCGCGCGCTGGAAGCGAATCGCTGAGTACTGGCCGCCCTTCGCCGTGATCTTTTCCGCTTTTGCGCTCCAACCATGGTTGCAAGGCGCTCGTTCGTCGTTGACCGGGCTCCCGACAGACGTGCTCGATGAACTACAGCCGTATCTTGACAGGTCTCAATCCGCGGCCTTAACAAAGGAAGACGAGACCAGAGCGCTTTGGCGAACCGTCGCTGTTGCCTTTGTAGCCATCTCGCTCGGGACAGTTCTTTTTTTCAATCTTCGAGTGACGTTTAAAGACATTGCTTCGAGTGACCCACGCGATTACTTTCGCGCGGGAGCGGAATGGATGCGCTCGAATGTGCCGGCGGGACAGAGAGTCTTCAATACAGACTGGGACGACTTTCCCCGATTGTTTTATTACGATCCCAGCCATAATTATGTATCCGGACTCGATCCGACCTATCTCTATGATCGAGATCCCGATCTGTCTAAACTTTACGATCGCATTACACTCGGAGAAGAAGAGGATCCTGGTCCCCTAATTCGGGATCGCTTTGGCGCGCGATATGTCTTCACCGATAATGCTCATGAAGATTTTTCCGACAATGCCAAGGCGAGTGGCTGGTTTGACATAATCTATGAAGACCACGACTGCACAGTCCTGCACATACGTGACGAGAAGGCTGAACCGCAAACGCAGGAGCCGGACACGACTGACGGCGCAGATGAGGAGCCGCAGAATGACAACAGTCGGTAGTTGCGCTAGTGACGGGTCAGTTTGAAATTCAGCCGCGGATTAACGCGAATGAACGCGAATCTGAAGAGAGCTAGACCAGAAAGATCGCCAACTCCGACGAGCTTTCCGAGTTCATTTTTACTCTTTGTTTCCAGGGCCTATTTATTCTAATACTTCTTTTTCGGATTCGCGTTCATTCGCGTTAATCCGCGGCTGAATGTTTCGGCGCGCTGCCACTGTGCTCAAAGTGACCGATCAACTAGTTGCTAACTCGAGCCGTGGTTCCTATCCGATTCCTAACAGTCTTTTTTTGGATTAATATCGAACTGAGATGACACGCAAGATGCTGACGCCAGGTCTGATGGGTTTAGCGGTTCTTTTTGCAGCGCTTCAACTGGTCTCATGCAGCCGGGGTACCACCAATAAGCCTTCTTCTCCCAATGTGTCTGCGGCGCAATCGTCGCCCGGTCCAGCCAAGACCGGTTTTGAGGCTGATCTGGATTATGTGCGCAAGGGTCAGTACACGTACGTTTTGGTTTTTTCCCGAAAAGATGACAACCCGCTCGACAAAAATGACGGCGCTTATTTGAGAACCAATGCGCCCCAGGTGGTTGACTGGGTAACGACTGACCAGGGCAGGAAGGTGATCGCCGGAACGAACTTTGACATGGAAAAGGGAAACTTAAATCTTCTCAAGAAGCGCTTTGTCGTAGAGGATTACTCAAGCAGGTAAAGCAAGCGCTGAAAGAACGTATCCGCGGATTGCGCAGATTAAACAGATCGCACATAAGCGGACCGCAATGTTGGAACCTCTGATTCGCCTTTGGTCTACTGTCGGGTTTTCTGGTTTTGTTTTTTGTAATCTGCGTAATCGGCGTAATCTGCGGATAGGCTGTAAACGCCCTTGCGCGACTAACGCCCGCAGATCACGCAAGGGCGCAAGAGTCCACAAGATTTCAGTCACCGTACTTCACTTCGCTGGTTGATTCTTTGCGAAATCTCCAGCCTTAATGATCGTAATTTTTGTAGGATCGATGTGCCTGCGCATCGCGGCACTGATTTGTTCGGGCGTGAGTGCCCGGAGCTTAGCGTCGAGGTCCGCGTCCCATTGAAGCGTACGTCCCAGGAAAAGGTAATTGTTCAAACGGCCTGCCAACTCATTGTCCTGAGCGCGACTTACCTGGCGCGATTGCAGATAGCCGGATTTGGCGGCCTCTACCTCTTCGGCAGTGAAGCCATCTTTTAACATGCGCGCGATCTCCTCCTTGAATGCAGCTTCCAGCTTCTCGACGTTCTGCGGCGCGTAGATGGCGCTTGCGGTAAAGCGCCCATATTCATCAAGCGAGCTGATGTTGATTCCCGAGCCGACGCCGTAGCTCAATCCCTCCTTTTGCCGAATGCGGGCCGCGAGGCGCGAATTCAGGAAGCCACCACCAAGCATGTAATTGCCCAACAGCAATGCTGGATAGTCGGCATTATCATCGCGTATTTTGAGATTGAACCCGGCGACGAAGAATGCATTGGCCTTGTCCGGCGCCGGGAATGACTGGTTGACTGCCGCCACATCTTTGTAGAGACTCGGTACACGCACGAAGGCCTTCGGACTCTTCCAATTTCCAAACAGGTCGGTCGCCAGCTTAGCAATCTCTTTGTCGTCAAAATCCCCAATGATGGTCAACTGCCCATTCGAGGCGCCGTAAAAGTCCTGGTAGAACTGTTTCGCCTGATTGAGCGTAGCTGCGTTCAGCTGCACAATATTTTCGTCAGATGTTGTGACATAGCGGACGTCACCTTTGGGATAAGGACTGAGGAGCCTTCCAAACTCCGTGAAAGCAATCTGGATCGGCTCGGTCTTCTGTTGCTCAATATTCGCAAGGTTTTCCTGCTTGAGTTGCTCAAACTCATTCGCCGGAAATACGGGCTCACGAAGAACCTCGGCCACCAGTCGCATCACAGGAACGAGGTTCTCACGGGTTGTCTCAATGATGACCCCCGCCTGCGTGGGTCCACCGAAGATGTTTACGCGCGCCTTTAAACGATCGAACTCATCCTGGATCTGTTGGCGGGTATGCTTTGTCGTACCGCGCATTAGCATCGAAGATGCGAGTTGCGCATCGGTAGAGCGGTTCATCAAACTTTTTTCGTCACCATAGCGCAACGTCATCTGCGCGACCACCTTGCCACCACGCGTTCTCTTCGGGAGCAGTGCCAGCTTGAGTCCACCCGCTTCGCTGCGTATGGTGCGCGATTCAATGTTGGCAGGCGATGGATCAAAAGCTTCGCCAGCCGCTACGGTCGGGTCACCTTTATAGTCTTTCAGTGCCGCTGCGAGGTCGGGTGTGGGGGGAATCTCCGCGCGATCCGGTTTAGGCGTGGGTATGAAAAGCCCCAACGTGCGGTTCGAAGGCTTGAAATAGCGCGCGGCCACCTGCGATACCTCTTCAGATGTGACTTTGCGTAACCGGTCGCGATGCAGGAAAAACAAGCGCCAATCGCCCGCGCCAATGAACTCGCTCAACGTCAGGCCCACCCGCTCTGAGTTGTTCAGCGTAAGCTCGATGTTCGTCAATACCTGGGAGCGCGCCCGTTCAACCTCTTCTTTGGTAGGCGGTGTAGTGGCGATGCCTTCGATGGTCTGGAGGAGCGCATCGCGTGCCACGTCAAGCGAATCGCCCTGGCGAACCTCCGCTCCGAAAATCGCAAGCGTAGGATCATGCCACTGAAAATCGAAGCCAAAGATCGAACTCGCCTTCTTCGACTCTACCAGCGCTTTATGCAACCGGCCAGAGGGTGTGTCACCAAGGATTTGAGCGATGATGTCGATAGCGGCAAAGTCCGGATGTGAGCCGGAGGGAACATGATAGAGCGCTTGCACGAGTTGGGTGTCGCCGGTACGCCTGAGCGTTACCGTGCGCTCGCCATCCTGCGTTGGCTCGATGGTGTAGATTTTTTGCAACGTGCGCGTGGGGCGCGGAATGGGTGAAAAGTATTTATCCACGAGCGCGAGCGTCTTTTGTTCGTCAAACTTCCCGGCGATCAAAAGCACTGAATTATCCGGCTGGTAGTAGGTGTGATAAAACGCCTGCAGCCGTTCAATGGGCACGTTCTCAATGTCACTGCGAGCCCCAATGGTGTCCTTGCCATAGTTGTGCCAGATAAAAGAGGCTGCCATTGTGCGTTGCAACAAAACATTGAAAGGGCTGTTCTCGCCTAATTCAAACTCGTTGCGAACGACAGTCATCTCGCTGTCAAGATCTTTCTTCGCAATAAACGAATTGACCATGCGGTCGGACTCGAGGTCCAGAGCCCAGTTAAGATTCTCATCTGTAGCTGAAAAAGTCTCGAAATAGTTGGTGCGATCGGACCATGTTGTCCCATTGGGGCGCGCGCCGTGCTCCGTCAATTCCTGCGGAACATTTTTATGTTTGGGCGTGCCCTTGAAGACCATGTGTTCAAGCAGATGCGCCATGCCCGTCTCGCCGTAATTCTCGGTGGCGGACCCGACGAGGTAGGTCATGTTTACCGTTATGGTTTGCTTGGACTGATCAGGGAACATGAGAACTCGGAGGCCATTAGCCAGCCGGTACTCGTTGATACCCTCTACTGAAGTTACCCGCTCCATCCCTCGAGGCAGCATCGTGGTGGCATTCTGTGCGAAGGCGTTAAGGGACGACGCAAGCAGACTAAGGAGCAGCGGGAGTGCCAGCGAAACGCGGGCAATATATTGACGTGGGTTCATAAAATTTCTCCCAAGAATTTATTGTTGAAGGTCAGCGCAGAGTTAGAACGCGAATTCGCATTTGGGGCTAGGGCTTTTCCTGATGAACAGCTACGCTACAAGAACCCGCAAAGACGAAATTTGATTAGGATCTGCGCTGCTTTTTACGGTTTAGAAATGCAATGGTTTCCGGTTTCCAACCGAACAGTATCTTTACGGCACGAGCACAAGTTTACCGAACTGCGCGCGATTTTGCATTAGCTCGTGAGCCTGTTGTGCTTCGGCAAGTAGTAATGTTTGATCCACCACGGCGCGAATTTTTCCGCTCTCGACGAATTTCATCGCCTCTAAGAGCTCCGCTTTAGATCCCATAAATGATCCGAGGATCGTTAAATGCCGGTAGAAAATGTGCCGAATATCGGTTTGCGCTGCGAAGCCGCTGGTGGCGCCACAAGTAACCAGGCGGCCATTGCTTCTCAACGACGCAATTGAGCCCGGCCAGGTTGCCGCACCGGTGTGCTCAAATACGACATCGACTCCCCTTCTATTGGTAAGCCGCTTAACTTCTTTGGGCCAATCTTCAGCACTGTAATTCACAACCTCATCAGCGCCCAGTTCTTTGGCCTTCGCAAGTTTTTCGTCGGAACTCGCCGTCGCGATCACCCGTGCACCGAGAAGTTTTGCGATCTGAATTCCTAGTGAGCCGACGCCACTTCCCGCCGCATGAATAAGGACGTCTTCGCCCGGCTGAACAGAGGCACGTGTCACCAGCATGTGCCAAGCGGTAACGGTCACCAGTGGCAAGGCGGCAGCTTCTTCCCAGGTCAAATTTTTAGGCTTCGGAATAACATTTACCGCAGGCGCGGCGACGAGTTGGGCATAACCGCCATCGCGGCGATAGCCCAGCATGTCGTAATCGCGGCAGAGATTGTCGCGGCCCGAGAGGCATTCGAAGCAATGCCCACAAGAAACGCCGGGCTGAAGCATTACTTCGTCTCCGGTCCTGATCCAGGTGACCAGCTCACCCACTTCGCGCACAACGCCGGCGATGTCATTGCCGAGTATGTGTGGTAGCGGTATTTCGATGCCCGGCAAACCGCCGCGCACCCAGACGTCAAGGTGATTCAAAGCGCAAGCCTTCACTTCAACCAAAACTTCGTTGGCCTTGATGGTGGGATCGGGCGCGTCGGTGTATTCCAGTACCTCTGGTCCACCGTGCCGATTGAAGACGACTGCTTTCATGAATTATTTGCCGCGGATAAACGGATTCACCGGGTATGAAGTGGCAGGAAAGCGCTAACCGTCGGAGTCGAGACCGCAAATTGATTTCTTGTGCTTCTTATCCGCGTGTGTCCGCGTAAATCCGCGGCCCGCTCTCAGCCTGCTGCCGTGGCTGGCTTTCAGCCTGTTGTCTGGCGTGATAAGAGGACCGCGTCAGCGGGCTGGATTCTACATGCTTAAATCCCATGTCCATTCCAAGCTCGCGCCAGCGTTCAAATTCTTCCGGAGTAACATAACGTTCCACCGGCAAGCGACGCGCGTGAGGCTGCAGGTATTGGCCAATGGTCATGATGTCGCAGGAAACTCCGCGCAGGTCTTTCATCAACTCGACAACTTCAGCAAACGTTTCACCGAGACCCACCATAATGCCGCTCTTGGTCTTCATGCCGCGACCTTCGCGGTCGCGGCGTTCCCCAGCGCGCCGCAGCAGAGTTAAGGATTGCTGATATTGCGCGTCAGGTCTAACGCGGCGGTAAAGTCGCGCGATCGTTTCGGTATTGTGATTCAAGACATCAGGCTGGGAATCGAGGACGACGTTGAGCGCGTCTTCATCACCATTGAAATCAGGTATCAAGACTTCGATTCGGCATTCGGGATTTAGCGCTCGCACCTGCCGAACTGTTTCGGCCCAATGCGTGGCGCCACCATCAGGCAAATCGTCGCGGTTGACCGAAGTGATTACCGTGTGGGCCAGGTTGAGTTGGTGCACGGCCTCTGCAACATGACGCGGTTCCTCAGGATCAAGCGGAATGGGCTCGCCTTTACTCACTGCGCAAAAGCCGCAGTGACGGGTGCAGATGTCGCCCCCGAGCATAAAAGTTGCGGTGCGATCTGACCAGCATTCGAAGATGTTGGGGCAGCGCGCTTCCTGGCAAACAGTGTGCAGATTAAGCCCTTCAATCAGCTTTAATACATGGTTCTGATTAGCCGGATCTCCAAGGCGGATCTTGAGCCAGTCAGGCTTCGGCAGCCGTGGCTTGGGGCTATTACTAATAACTCGTAGTTCGCGGGACAAGAGTTCTCCTTTGGTGTTCGTTACCCATTATTCTAGCATCGCACTAACGGAATAAGCACCGAGCGCGCAGGCAGTGCTGGTGCAGTTTGCCTAGTTGAGAATGCGATGGCTGGGTCCCATGAGGTCATCTATGAAGTTTGGTTCGATGTCAAGAACTCTTTGAGTAGACTTCGAGGGTGACGCCGAAACGCCTTCTGTTGTGATGGTGCTTAATTCGCTCTTTGACATGAGACTGTTGG